>NZ_DASPMG010000221.1:0-16553 GCF_035627195.1 Azospirillum sp. | reverse complement strand
GTGCGGCGTGATCGAGCCCGGCTTGGCCAGAACCTGGCCGCGCTCCACGTCCTCACGCTTGGTGCCGCGCAGCAGCGCGCCGATGTTGTCGCCCGCCTCGCCCTGGTCGAGCAGCTTGCGGAACATCTCCACGCCCGTGACCGTGGTCTTGGTCGTGGCGCGCAGGCCGACGATCTCGACCTCCTCGCCGACCTTGATCACGCCGCGCTCGACGCGCCCCGTCACCACCGTGCCGCGGCCCGAGATCGAGAACACGTCCTCGATCGGCATCAGGAACGGACGGTCCTTCGGACGCTCCGGCTGCGGGATGTAGCGGTCGACCTCGGCCATCAGCGACAGCACCGCGTCGCGCCCGATCGCCGGCTCGCGGTCCTCCAGCGCGCACAGCGCCGAGCCCTTGACGATGGGGATCTCGTCGCCAGGGAACTGGTAGGAGGAGAGCAGCTCGCGCACCTCCAGCTCGACCAGCTCCAGCAGCTCCGGATCGTCGACCATGTCGACCTTGTTCATGAACACCACCAGCGCCGGCACGCCGACCTGGCGGGCCAGCAGGATGTGCTCGCGCGTCTGCGGCATCGGGCCGTCGGCGGCCGAGACCACCAGGATGGCGCCGTCCATCTGCGCCGCACCGGTGATCATGTTCTTCACGTAGTCGGCGTGGCCCGGGCAGTCGACGTGGGCGTAGTGACGGTTGGTCGTCTCGTACTCCACGTGCGCGGTCGAGATGGTGATGCCGCGCGCCTTCTCTTCCGGCGCCTTGTCGATCTGGTCGTAGGCGGTGAAGGTGGCGCCGCCGCTCTCGGCCAGCACCTTCGTGATCGCCGCCGTCAGCGACGTCTTGCCGTGGTCGACGTGGCCGATGGTGCCAATGTTGCAGTGCGGCTTGTTCCGCTCGAATTTCGCCTTCGCCATTGCCGTGTCTTTCGTTCCCGACGTTCCCGAGGCACAGATAAAGGGCCGGCCTGGAACTGCTCGTCTCCGGAAGGCGCGCAGACTGGAGCGGGTGAAGGGAATCGAACCCTCGTCGTAAGCTTGGAAGGCTTCTGCTCTACCATTGAGCTACACCCGCCTAAGTACCAAGCTCCGCTTGCGCCGCCGTCCGGAAGCAGCGCTCCCGGCTAGCCCTAGAATGAGATGGTGGAAGGGGTAGGATTCGAACCTACGTACGCTGACGCGGGCAGATTTACAGTCTGCTGCCTTTAACCACTCGGCCACCCTTCCTACGCCGTTCCGGGGGTGCGCCCCGAACGGAAGCCGCACTATGAGAATTTTTCGGGCCGTGTCAACACGTCTGAATGCACGGAGCGAAGAATTCTTTATACAGGTCCTCCGACCCGCGACTTCCGCCCCCGGAGTGCCATGACCCGCCCCCGCAAGCCCGCCCCCTCCGCCGCCGCGAAAACCGGCCAAAATGAACGCTCTCACGGCCAGAAGCCCGGCCGCGAGCGCCGTCCCGAGGCGCCGCGCGGGGGCGAGCGGCGCCCCGGCGGGCATGGCGGCGCGCCGGCCGGAATGCTGTACGGAATCCATCCCGTGGCCGCCGCCTGGACGAATCCGGAGCGCCGCGTGCGCCGTCTTCTGGCCACTGATTCGGGCCTAGAGGCGCTGGCCGACGCGTTCGCCGAGGCCAAGCGGCAGGGAATTGCCCGCCCCGAGCCGACTCCGGTGGAGCGCGCCGAGCTCGACCGCATCCTGCCGCCCGGCGCCGTGCACCAGGGCGTGGCGCTCGACGCCGGCCCGCTGCCGGAGATGGGCCTGGACGAGCTGTGCACCGCCGCGGGTGTCGATTCGCGGATGCTGGTGATCGTGCTGGATCAGGTGACCGACCCCCACAACGTCGGCGCGATCCTGCGCTCCGCCGCGGCCTTCGGCGCACGCGGCGTCCTGGTCACCGAGCGGCACGCGCCCGAGGTGACCGGCGTGCTGGCCAAGAGCGCGTCGGGTGCCCTGGAGGCCGTGCCGCTGATTCGCGTCGGCAACCTCGCCCAGGCTCTGGGGCAACTTCAGCAGGCGGGCTTCTGGTGCGTCGGGCTGGCCGAGTCGGGTGCGCGCACGCTGGCGGAACTGGACTTCTCCGGGCGCACGGCGATCGTGCTGGGGGCCGAGGGTCCCGGCCTGCGCCGCCTCACCATGGAGCGCTGCGACGAGATCGCCCGCCTGCCGACGCAAGGGCCCATCGGCAGCCTGAACGTGTCCAACGCCGCCGCCGTGGCGCTGTACGAGGTTGCACGGCGACGGTAGGCGCACTTGTCCGCGGCGCGGCGGGACGCTAGTCTGTGCCCCCGTCGTCGCACGGCATGCCGGATTAGCTCAGTTGGTAGAGCAGCTGATTTGTAATCAGAAGGTCGCGGGTTCAAATCCTGCATCCGGCACCATTTTTCGTCGCATTGGGCTTTCGTCGATTCGCGCACCGGTCGGCCTATGCAGGGAGCCGGGATCGCCGATTCGGCCTGCGTCTCTCTCGCATTCCGACATCGAACGGAGCCGCCCGGCTTCGCCGTCCCGTACCCCGCCTCCCCTTTCGCGCGGAGAGGCGGGACGCGTTAGATTCCGAGTCGACCCGACGCCATGGGGTCGCCTCCCTGTTCAACTGGCCCGCCCGCCGACCGGGCGGGCCGTTTTTCTGCGAGGCGCCATGCCGATCTTCGTCTTCCCCGATGAGCCGGTCTGGAACGAGGAGGCCGATGCGGTGGAATTCGCCGTCGAGGTCGGAGAGTACCGCGGCCGCGTCTTCGTGCCGCGCCGCGCCCTGCAGACCCTGCTCGGCCACACCCCGAAGCCGGAGGAGGCGCTGCAGGCCGTCAGCCTCGAACCGGCGGTGTTTGAACGGGCCGTGGAACTGCGCATCACCGATCGCGCGCTCGACCCCGACGCCAACATCCACCTGACCGCCCGGGACATCCGCCGCGCCGCGCCGCAATAGGCGATTCGGGCAGCGATTCGGGCAGCAGGTGCGTTTCGGATGAATTGCTCAATCAACGGTCCGTGCTACGATCCCGGTGGGAGGCACGACGCATGAGTCACGACCAGCAGCACGCGGGTGGCGGGACCGACGGTGCCGGGCGCCCGCTCGGCTTCCTGGTCCGTTCCTTCCCGGAGGATCCGGACTGCGTCGGCGTCCGCATCACCGACCGCGAGTACCTGCTGACCCGCCAGGACGCCATCGAACTAGCGCTGCTGCTGCTCGATTCGGCCGGGGTGAACCTCCTGAGCGGCCTCGCGCCGCCGAACTCCAGCCGCTAGAAGGCCCCCGTGGACGCAGAACGCGCGATCACCCTCCTCGTCCTCGGCGCCGCCATCATCGGCGTCGGCGTGGCGCTGCACCGGCAGGGGGCGCTGGGCCGCGGCGCCCTGGCCCTCGTCGTCGCCATGACGGTGACGATCGTCGGCTTCCTGTTCCTCACCTATTCCTGACGGGACCTATTCCTGACGGGAACCCGCCCGCGGCGCCTCGGTTCACAGGGGACGAACGTCCCGCAACCGAACGCCGACGGAAGGCTGCCCGCATGGCTTCTGAGAACGATCCGACCAAGCGCCCGCCCAACACGGCGGCCGAGCGCCTGCGCACCGACATCGACGCCGGGCGCACCGGCGACAAGGTCCCGCACCCCGACCCCGCCGCGGCCCCCCTGGGCACCGACGACGAGGCCGCCGGCACCCGGCCGCCTCCCGCCATCGCCGACGACCGCATCGCACCGGAGAACGCGCGCATGCCGCCCGGACAGAAGAAGGGCCCCACCCGCGGCGACCCCTACAGCGGCTGAACCGAGGGGGCCGCCCCCCGGAACGGAAGAACCCCGCCGGCGGATAAGCCGGCGGGGTTCGGTCGTGCGCGTCCGTACGGACGCGGCGGCAGGGACCTCCGTGGGCGCCCGTCCGAGCCGATCAGAAATAGCGCTCGGCGATGCGGACCACGTCGTCCGGCATGACCCGCGTGGTGATCGGGGCCTTGTAGGTCCCCTTCTTCGGGTCCGAGCCGCGCGTGATGAGGATGAAGTCCTCCTTGGCGCGGTAGGTGAAGCCACCGGCCATGGCGATGGCCGACAGCGCGGTCATGCCGTTGACGTACTGGTACTGGCCGGGGTTGCGCACCTCGCCCAGGATGAAGAACGGGCGGTGGTTCAGCACTTCGACGCTGACCTTGGCGTCCTTGACGTAGCCCTGCGACAGGCGCTTGGAGATGTCCTGCTCCAGCGCGCGGGTGGTGCGGTCCCTGGCCGGCACCTCGCCGATCAGCGGCATGGCGACCTGGCCCGCGCCGTCCACGCGGAACTCGCCCGACAGCTGGTCCTCACCGAAGACGATGACGCGCACGGCGTCGCCCGGGCCCAGGCGGTAGTCGGTGGACATCGCCAGGCCTTCCGGCTCCATCGGGGCGTCGATGCCGGCGCAGCCGGACATACCGGCGCCGACGGCGGCGCCGATCACGGACATCCCGAGCACGCGGAACAACTTACGTCGATTCATCCCAAACCCTTCCCTCGCTCGTGTTGCCGAACGGATTGCCGCGCCCGGCGCGGCAGCCCCCGGTGGTTCCGAGTAGAAAGTAGCAACTCGCGGCGGTTCGGGAAAAAGTGGAGACGAATTACCCCCTGGGGGCGGATCGGCTAGACCCCTTTGGAGGTCCCCAAAACGAAAGCGCCCGCCGAATTGGCGGGCGCCTTTATACCTGACCTACGACCCCTATGACTTCAGCGCTGTTTAAAGCTGAGCGCCGAGGCGCAGGTATATGAGGTTGTCTTTGTAATCGTTGACGCTGTTCGACTTGCGGCTCTCGAAGGTGTAGCCGCCCGTCAGGAAGAGGTTGCGGTTGATGTTGTAGGTGGCACCAGCGCCCAGCGTGTAGACCTTGTCCGAGCGGTCGATGCCGTTGAACTCGTCCTGGCGGTACTGGATGCGGCCGTTGAGCAGCAGCGAGCGCAGCAGCTCGTGGTCGACGCCCACGGCGAACAGCGTGCGGGTGTAGCTCGACGCCAGGGCCACGCCCTGGAACGCCGTCGTTTCGCGCACCGTCCGGCTGACCCGGCCCTGCACGGTGGTCAGCTGCGTTACCGTCCAGGTCAGCGAGCCGCCGAAGCCGATGCCGCTGAAGTCCTTCAGGCGCGGATCGCTGTAATCCTTGGAAAGGTAGCCGACGTAGGCTTCGCCGGTCAGCAGGCCGGTCAGGTCGGCGGAGGCGCCGACGGCGAACTCCTGGCCCGTCGAATCGCGCTCGAAGCCCGCGAAGTCGGTGTCGCGGCGGTAGCTGGTCTTGCTCAGCGCGCCCTGGACGAAGGCCTCGTAGCCGTCCATGAACTCATAGCCGACGCGCGCCGTGCCGGCGTATTCCCAGCGGTTGCGGTCGTCCTGCGGATCGATGAAGCCGCCCACCAGCCTGGCGTCGTCGAACTCGTAGTAGGTCGCCTGACCGCTCAGCCGGGCGCGGATGCGGTTGAAGGTCTGGCGCACCCCCACCTCGCCGCCGGTGGTGCGATAGATGATCGGCTCGTCGACCGAGAACAGCACGTCCGGGTCGCCCGGGCTCTCGTGGTTGCGACGGTGGAACAGCTCGGCCGACAGCGCGGTGCTGCGCGTGATGTCCAGTCGGCCGTTGGCGTTGAGCTGGTAGTCTTCGTAGTTCAGGCGCTTGAACTCGCGGAAGCGCGCGACGTCCGCCTGGGCGGTGAAGTTCAGGGCGTGGTTGTTCCAGTCGGAACGCACGGCCACCTGCGGGCGGAGCAGGAAGATGAAGTCGTGCTCGGTGTTGTCCTGCGTCGCGAAGACGTTGCTGTCGTAGGTCGTGCCCGCCTCGACGCGCGGCAGGATGTTGAACCCGCCCGCGCGCACGCCGAGCTGCTCGACCTCGGGGCGGCGACGCTCCAGCACCGTCTCGCCACGCTGGAGATCCTGGGCGGTGGCCGGAGCGGAAGTCTGGACGGTCAGGCCGGCCGCCGTGACGGCGAGGGCGAAAATCGACAGGGAGGTGTGCTTCATTGGGTCACCGCGCTAAGGCTAGACGGCCAAGGGAATGCATTGTACGCCGTCCCGCGCCGGAACGGTCAATGGATGCAAAGACAACTCACACCGTGACGCCAAGGCAACAGTGAAGCAAGGCCGCCAGGGTTTTTGCGCGCCGCTGTGTTCCTGGCGCAACAAAACACGCTGTTTACGCGCAACCACGCCGCCCGTTTCATCGCGGACCAAGACGAAGGTTATAGATCTACTCGGCGGAACGCAGGCGCCGGCCGACCGCGCGGCACAGCTCTTCCAGCCGCCCGGCGGGACTCAAGGGACCGATGGCGGTCTGCAGGCGGTCGACGTTCAGGACGAACTCGTCGTGGTGGCGCGGGTCGGTGATGCGCAGTTCGCCGGCCCCGTACCCTTCCATCACCCACAGCGCCAGCCGCCCCACCTCGACCGCGTAGCCGGAGCCGACGTTGAACGTGCCGGTCAGGCCGCGCTCCAGCACCGCCGCCAGGGCACGGGCGAAATCGTCGTCGGGCAGGAAGTCGCGCCGCACGAACGGGCTGACGTCGAAGCGGATGCACCCCTGCGCCGCCAGCGTGTCCAGCATGCGGTTCATGAACATGGCCCGGCCGGGCACCCGGTCGAAGCCCACAATGTTGGCGATGCGCAGCACCGTCAGCCGTTCGCCCAGCAGGGCGCGCAGCGCCTCCTCCGTGCGCAGCTTGTTGGCGCCGTAATGGTCGGTGGGGCCGAGCGGCGCATCCTCGGCCGCCCCGCCGGCCTCCAGGTCGGCCAGCGCGGCCGGGTCATAGACCTTGCGCGTGCTGAGCAGGACAAAGCCCAGCGCCCGGTCGGCGGCGGCGCGGCCGACGGCGAGGTCGGCGTCCTTGGCCGGATCGTAGGGCGTGCGCCGGGTGTCCGGATGGAGCGCGAAGTTGACCACCGTACGGATGCCGTCGAACACGCCCGGACGGTCCAGTTCGCCGTGACTGACGAAGCGGCACGGCGGCCGCGCCGCGCAGGCGGCGAACGCGCCGGCCAGGACGCTGTTGCGGCCGACGACCAGGATCTCGGGACGGGCTTCGGGCGCGGCCATGGGGGCCTCCAATACGGCGGCGCGGCGCGGCGAACGACCGGCTGCCCGGAAGGGGTGCCCGGTTGACCGCGCCGCCGCCGCGCACAGGTCACAGGCCAGGAGGTACAGACCATGGCCAACGACGTCAACGCACCCCGCGACCTGCCGAAATCGCCGAAGCGCCCGGCGGACCAGACCACGCCCCCCTACACGCCCGGCGGCGTGACGCCGCCGGAAGGCGACATTCCGCACTCCACCGAGGAGCGCACGCCGCCGCCGTCGACCCTTCCCCCGAAACGCGCTCCCTGATCGGCACGCCCCGAGTCGCGCCCGGCACGGCCCCGCTCGATCCTGCGAGTCGGGGCCGTAGGCGCGCTTATAGTTAGCATTTTCTTAAATTTCGCCCGGAATTTGCCATAACTGTGGCCGTATGCCGCAGCAAACGGCTTCGGAATCCGTTGCCGCACGAATCACCGTTCCCTACTCTTGTTCTTAAGAGGTATTACCTAGGGCATAGATAACCGAGGCGGAACTCGCCGAAGGACCTAAACGACACGCCGTGACTCCGGGCGACTCCGTCCGGGGACGCTCCTGCGGTAGCGACAAAAGCGAGGCGACGGACATGCGCACGATGACTGCTTACAAGATCGAGACGGACCTGGCACCGGCCAACAGCCAGGAGCCGCTCGCCCAACCGCTCGCCCAGGATGCCGCGCTGTCCGAGGAATACTCGCTGGCCGAGCAGATCAACCACCGCCTGCGCCGCGCCCACCAGCGCGCCAGCGGCATCTTCCTGGAAACCATCGGCGACGGGCAGCTGACGCCCACGCAGTGGTCCGCCCTGGTAACGCTGAAGCGCGAAGGCGCGTTATCGCAGAACCAGCTCGGCCGCCTCACCTACATGGACCCGGCCACCACGCAGGGCGTCATCCTGCGCCTGGTCGAGCGCGGTCTGGTGGAGCGCCATCCGGACCCGCAGGACCGCCGCCGCACCAGCGTGCGCCTGACCCGCAACGGCCAGACCACCGTCGCGGCGCTGCTGCCGAACGCCGTGCAGGCGCACGCCCGCACGCTGGAGCCGCTGAACGACGACGAGCGCCGGCAGTTCCTCGATCTGCTGGCCCGGCTGATGTAATTCTTTCGCCCAATCCTTCGCTCGGTAATTCTTTCGCGGGGGCGGCGAACCGGAACGGTGACTTTTCGCGCGGGTTTGATATGAACGGCGGGGGCCGCAAGGCTTCCGCCCGCCCTTCCCGACCGTTTGACGATGCCGGACCACCCATGAACCGCCGCAACACCCTGCACCTGCTTGGCGCCGCCGCGCTGCTGCTGGCCGGCGCCGCGCCCGCCTCCGCCCAAACCCCGGCGCCGATCCGCGTGGGCGAGATCAACAGCTACACCGGCCTGCCGGCCTTCACCGTCCCCTACCGCAACGGCTGGCAGCTGGCGGTGGAGGAAGTGAACGCGGCCGGCGGCCTGCTCGGCGGCCGCAAGCTGGAGGTGATCTCGCGCGACGACGCCGGCAAGCCGGACGACGCCGTGCGCATCGCCGGCGAGTTGCTGAGCAACGAGAAGGTGGATCTGCTGACCGGCACCTACTTCTCCAACGTCGGGCTGGCGGTGGCCGACTTCGCCGCGCGCAACAAGGTGCCCTTCGTGGCGGGCGAGCCGCTGACCGACGCCATGACCTGGGCCAAGGGCAACCGCTACACGTGGCGCCTGCGCCCCAGCACCTACATGCAGGCCGCCATGCTGGTGGAGGAGGCGGCGAAGCTGCCCGCCAAGCGCTGGGCCACGGTGGCGCCCAACTACGAATACGGCCAGTCGGCGGTGAACTGGTTCAAGCAGCTCCTGAAGGCCAAGCGCCCGGACGTCGAGTTCGTGGCCGAGCAGTGGCCGGCCCAGGGCAAGCTGGAAGCCGGGCCGACCGTGCAGGCGCTGGCCGCGTCCAACCCCGACGCCATCTTCAACGTCACCTTCGGCGCCGACCTCGCCAAGTTCGTGCGCGAGGGCGACAACCGCGGCCTGTTCGAGAAACGCACCGTCGTCAGCGTCCTGACCGGCGAGCCGGAATACCTGGAGCCGATGAAGGACGAGGCGCCGCAGGGCTGGATCGTCACCGGCTACCCCTGGGCGCAGATCGAGACGCCCGACCACAAGGCCTTCCTGGACGCCTACCGCAAGCGCTTCAACGACACGCCGCGCCTGGGCTCGGTGGTCGGCTACGCCATGATGAAGGCGGTCGCCGCCGCCATCGCCAAGGCCGGATCGACCGAGCCGGAGAAGGTGGTGGACGCGCTGGCCGGCCTGACCCTGCCCAGCCCCTTCGGCCAGATCACCTTCCGCGCCGTCGACCATCAGGCGACCATGGGCGCCTTCGTCGGCAAGACCGGCGTGAAGGACGGCAAGCCGACGATGGTCGACTGGCGTTACGCCGACGGCGCCGCCTACCTGCCGCCCGACGACGTGGTCCGCACCCTGCGGCCGGCGGAGTAGCCGCGCCGGCGGCGCGGTGTCAGCGATGGACTTCTACCTCGTCCAGTTCCTGAGCGGTCTGGCGCAGGCGGCGACGCTGTTCCTGGTGTCGTCCGGGCTGTCGATCATCTTCGGCGTCACCCGCATCGTGAACTTCGCGCACGGCTCCTTCTACATGCTGGGCGCCTATCTGGCCTGGAGCCTCGTGGAGCGCTGGGGCGGCACCGTCTACGGCTTCTGGGGCGGCGTGCTGCTGGCGGCCCTGCTGGTGGGCGCGCTGGGCGCCGTGATGGAGGTGGTGCTGCTGCGCCGCCTCTACCGCTCGCCGGAGCTGTTCCAGCTGCTCGCCACCTTCGGCGTGGTGCTGGTGATCCAGGACGTCGCCGCCTGGGCCTGGGGGCCGGAGGATCTGCTGGGCCGCCGCGCCCCGCTGCTGCGCGGCGGGGTGGACGTGATGGGACGGCCCTTCCCGCTTTACGACCTTGCCCTGATCGTTTTGGGCGCCGTGGTCCTGGCGGCGCTGCTTCTGCTGTTCCACCGCACGCGCTGGGGCACGCTGGTGCGCGCCGCCACGCAGGACCGCGAGATGGCGGCCGCACTCGGCGTCGATCAGGCCAAGCTGTTCACCGGCGTGCTGTTCCTGGGCTCCGCCCTGGCCGGGCTGGGCGGCGCACTGCAGGTGCCGCGCGAGGCGGTCAACCTGCACATGGACATGGCCATCGTCGTCGAGGCGTTCGTCGTGGTGGTCGTCGGCGGCATGGGCAGCCTGGGCGGGGCCGCCGTCGCCTCGCTGCTGATCGGCCAGCTGCAGGCGTTCGGCATCCTGGTCTTCCCGCAGATCACGCTGGTGCTGGTGTTCCTGTTCATGGCGGTGGTGCTGGTGCTGCGCCCCTACGGCCTGCTGGGCCGCAAGGAGGACGCGCCGCCATCGGCATCCGCGGCCGGTCCGCCGCTGGTCACCGGCGGGCGGGCGGCGTCGCTGGCGCCGCTCGCCATCCTGCTGGTGCTGGCGCTGGTGCCGCTGGTGGCCGGCGAGTACGCGCTGATCATCATCACCGAGGTGATCATCCTGGCGCTGGTGGCCGCCAGCCTGCACCTGCTGATCGGGCTGGGCGGCCTCGTCTCCTTCGGCCACGCCGCGTACTTCGGGCTGGGCGCCTACGGGGCGGCGCTGCTGGTGAAGCACCTGGAGGCGCCGATGCCGCTGGCCCTGGCCGGCGCGCCGCTGCTGGCCGGGCTGGGGGCGCTGCTGGCCGGCTGGTTCTGCGTGCGCCGGTCGGGCCTCTACTTCGCCATGCTGACGCTGGCCTTCGCGCAGATCGCGTGGTCGGTGGCGTTCCAGTGGTCGGCGGTGACGGGCGGCGACAACGGCATCCTCGGCGTCTGGCCGCCGGGCTGGGCCTCCTCCAAGGCGGTCTACTACGAACTCACGCTGGTGCTGGCCGGCGGCGCCATCTGGCTGCTGCGCCGGGCCGCCTTCGCGCCGTTCGGCTACACGCTGCGCGCCGGCCGCGATTCGGCGTTACGGGCGGAGGCGATCGGCATCGACGTGCGCCGCCACCAGTGGCTGGCCTTCACGCTGGCCGGCACCTGCGCCGGGCTGGCCGGCGGCCTCTATGCCTTCTCCAAGGGCAGCGTCTTCCCCACGCTGATGGCCGTGCCGGTGTCGGTCGACGCTCTGGTCATGGTGCTGATGGGCGGCATCCAGACGGTGACCGGCCCCGTCGTGGGTGCGGTGGTCTTCCAGTTGCTGGAGACCGAGGTGATGCGCCTGACCGAGTACTGGCGCCTGATCCTCGGCCTCATCATCATCGCCCTGGTTCTGGCCTTCCCCGACGGGATCGTCGGCTTCGCCCGGCGCCTGTGGTCGCGCGGCCCCTCGTCGGGCCGGGCCGACGCGGAGGAGTCGGCATGACCCGGCTGGCGGTGGAGGGTCTGTGCCGCGCCTTCGGCGGGGTCAAGGCGGTGGACGACGTGTCCTTCGCCCTGCACGAGGGCGAGCTGCTGGCCCTGATCGGCCCGAACGGCGCCGGCAAGACCACCTGCTTCAACCTGCTGAACGGCCAGCTGCGCCCTGACGCCGGCAGCATCCGCCTGGACGGGGCGGAGCTGGTCGGCCTGCCGCCGCGCCGCATCTGGCGCATGGGTGTGGCGCGCACCTTCCAGATCACCGCCACCTTCGCCTCCATGACCGTGCGCGAGAACGTGCAGATGGTGCTGCTCTCGCGCCTGGGGCGCCTGCACGGGCTGCTCGCCCGCGCCACGCACGCCTGCCGGGACGAGGCCATGGCCATGCTGGAGCGCGTCGGCATCTCCCCCCTCGCCGAGCGCCCTTGCGGCGTGCTGGCCTATGGCGACCTCAAGCGGGTCGAGCTGGCGATGGCGCTGGCCAGCGAGCCGCAACTGCTGCTGATGGACGAGCCGGCGGCCGGCATGGCCCCATCCGAACGGCAGGAGTTGATGGCGCTGACCTCCTCCCTGGTGCGCGAGCGCGGCCTCGCCGTGCTGTTCACCGAGCACGACATGGACGTGGTGTTCGGCCACGCCGACCGCATCCTGGTGCTCGACCGCGGCCGGCTGATCGCGCAAGGGCCGCCCGACGCGGTGCGCGCCGACGAGCGCGTGCAGGCCGTCTACCTGGGAGAGGGGCTGTGAGCGCGCCGTTGCTCGAGGTGCGGGACCTGCACGCGTGGTATGGCCGCGCACACATCCTGATGGGCGTTGACCTCACCGTGGGGCGTGGCGAGGTGGTGGCGCTGATGGGCCGCAACGGGGCCGGCAAGTCCACCACGCTCAAGGGCATCATGGGCCTCGTCGACCGCCGCCAGGGCCATGTGGCCTTCGCCGGGCGCGACATCGCCGCCCTGCCCCCGCACCGCATCGCCCGCCTCGGCGTCGGCTACGTGCCGGAGGAGCGGCGCATCTTCACCGAGTTGACCGTGCGCGAGAACCTGGAGGTCGGCCGCCAGGATCCCCGCACGCAAGCCCCCACCTGGACGCCCGATCGGCTCTACGCCCTGTTCCCCAACTTGGCCGAGATGAAGGACCGCCGCGGCGGCCGCATGAGCGGCGGCGAGCAGCAGATGCTGACGCTCGCCCGCACGCTGATGGGCAACCCGGCCCTCCTCCTCCTCGACGAACCGTCGGAGGGCTTGGCCCCGCGCATCGTGCAGCAGATGGCCGACGCCATCCGCGCCCTGAAGGCGGAGGGGCTGTCGGTCCTGGTGTCGGAGCAGAACCTCGCCTTCGCCGCCGCCGTCGCCGACCGCGCCGCCGTCATCGAGAAGGGCCGCATCCGCTGGGAAGGCACCATGGCCGCCCTGCGCGAGGACGAGGCCGCGCGCAAGGCGTATCTGGCGGTGTAACGTCAGGCGCTACGCCGTCACGTCCAGCAGCTTCTTCGTCATGTCGGCGCTGGTCTGGAGCACCTTGGCGTTCACCGCGAAGTCCAGCTGCGCCGAGGTCACGTCGACGATCACCGCCGGGTCGAGGTTGCCGGACGCGATCTGCTGGGTTGCGGCGTCGGCGCGCGCCTGGGCGTTCTGAACGCCGGCCAGGGCCGCCGCCATGGGGTCGGGAAGCGGCATCGCCGGTGCGCCGGTCGGGCTGATGTCCATGGCGATGCCTCCAATGCCGCTCGAATCCTCAAGGCCGAGCCTACGCCCGCGTCCTTAACGGCCCGTGAATTGGCCGATGTATTCCGTCAGCCGCTCCAGGAAGGCCCGTACCTCGGCCGGGTCGCGCAGGCTCCAGCCGGCGGCGGTCGGGCCGGGCGTGTCCATCACGCGCACGCCGATGCCGCGCCCGTCCAGCGCCCGGAAGGCGTCCTCGTCCGTTTCGTCGTCGCCCAGGTACAGCGGCACCGCGTCCCGCAGGCCCAGCGCGTCGATCAGCGCCAGCACCGCGCGGCCCTTGTCCCACGGCAGGTTGGGGCGCAGCTCGTGGATCTCCTTGCCGCCGGTCAGGCGCAGGTCGGCGTGCGCGGCCACCACGGCGCGCACCGCCTCCGCCACCGCCGGCTTGGCCGCCGGGTCGGCTTGGCGCGTGTGCACGGCGATGGCGAAGCGCTTGCGTTCCACCAGCACGCCCGGCACGCCGGCCAGCTTGGCGCGCAGGTCCGCCTCCGCCGCGTCCAGCGCCGGCACGTACTCCAGCCCGATCTGCGTGCGCAGGCCGGGACCGCGCATGTCGTAGCCGTGGCTGCCGGCGTAGACCAGCGTGTCGATCCCCACCAGCCCCCGCACGTCGTCGAGGTCGCGCCCGCTCACCACCGCCACCGGGCAGCGTTGCGCCAGCGCGGCCACCGCCGCCCGTGTCTCCGGGTCGAGCACCGCGAGGTCCGGCCGCGCCACGATCGGCGTCAGCGTTCCGTCGTAGTCGAGGAACACCGCCGGGCGGCGCCCGCCCAGCGATGCCGCCAGCGAGTCGAAGCTTTGCAGGGCGGAAGGATGGTCAGCATGCGGCATGCGCGGGGGGCTCCCTGTGGTCCGGTACCCTGGGGGAACGCTTCTCACGCCAGCATGTCACGGCCCGATCATCAGACCCGATAACCAACTGTTGCGCTGGGGCAACACCGCACCCCCAAAACACAACGGCCCCGCGAGGGGGCCGTGTTTTTGCTGTTGCCGTGGGGTGTGGATTTGTTAATTTTGCAGTGCAGCAAGCGATTGCTGCTTCGCCCTTCTTGGGCGTTTCCTCCCTAAACTCAGGCCGCTGCTCTCAGCGGCCTTTTTTCTGCCAGAAAACCCCCGCTTAAGGCAAGCCCTGACGAAAGGAATACCCCCGACGCGTCTCCTCGGGCGCAACGATCGGCCGATCGCGGGTGGATTTCGTGCATGCCCCTTGCCTCGACTCCGGGCCGGAGGTTAGCTGCCGCGGCAGGAGGACTATGCCCATGGAAGCCCTGACCAACGCCGCCGTCCACACCGGCGACGCCGTGCTGCCCGGTGCGGCTGTGCTGATCGACGGCGGCCGGATCGCCGAGGTCCGCCCGGCCGGCGACGTGCCGGCGGGCGTGCCGGTGCGCGACTTGGGCGGCGGCATCCTGGCGCCGGGCTTCATCGACCTGCAGGTCAACGGCGGCGGCGGCGCGCTGTTCAACGAGTCGCCGGACGCACAGACGCTGCGCCGCATCGCCCGCGCGCACCGGCGCTTCGGCACCACCGGCCTGCTGCCCACCGTCATCACCGATTCGCGGGACGTGCGCCGCGCCGCCGTGGCCGCCGTGCAGCAGGCCATGGCCGACGGCGAGCCCGGCATCCTCGGCATCCACCTGGAGGGGCCGCACATCAACGCGGAGCGCCGCGGCGTGCACGACGCCCGCTTCATCGCCCCGCTGGACGCCGAGGACATTGCACTCCTCACATCCCTCGCCCCCGCCCCCACGCTGGTCACCCTGGCGCCGGAGCTGGTGCCGGCCGACGCCATCCGCGCGCTGGCCGCCGCCGGGGTGCGCGTCGCCGCCGGCCACACCGCCGCGACGTGGGAGCAGATGCGCGCCGGATTTGAAGCCGGCATCGGCGCCGTCACCCACCTCTACAACGCCATGAGCCAGCTGGCCGGGCGCGAGCCGGGCGCGGTGGGCGCGGCACTGGCCGAGGACTCCTGCCACTGCGGCATTATCGTCGACGGCCACCACGTGCACGACGACGCCGTCCGCCTCGCCTGGAAGGCGAAGCCGCCGGGCACGCTGTTCCTGGTGACCGACGCCATGCCCCCGGTGGGCGCCCCCGAAGGCGACTTCACGCTCTACGGCGAGACCGTCACCGTGCGCGACGGCCGCTGTGTCAGCGCCGACGGGCGGCTCGCCGGCTCGGCGCTCGACATGGCCACGGCGGTGCGCAACTGCGTGCGGCGCATCGGCATCCCGCTGGAGGAGGCGCTGCGCATGGCCTCGACCTACCCCGCCCGGTTCATGGGCCTGGACGGCCAGCGCGGCCGCATCGCGCCGGGCCTCGCCGCCGACCTCGTCCACTTGGACGGGGATCTGCGCCCCCGCGCCACCTGGATCGCCGGAAAAATGGAGCCGTGCTGAACTGCACGCTCCCCCTCCGCCGCGTTCTGTCGTATAGAGGCGTCCATCCCGCCATACCCATGCCTTGGGAGACTCCCGATGGACTTCGCCATCATCGCCCTGATCGTCGCGTTCTTCTTCTGGCAGACGATCACCGACTGAGCACTGCCGACCCCGCCGGAGGCCCCGCGTAACCGCGCCGGGCCTCCCGGGTGGGGTGTCTTTCTATCCGCCTACTTGGCCACCCGCCTACTCGGCCGCCGTCGCCCGGACGGTCGGCACCGTTTCCGTGATCCGGTGGCGCGCCTCGTTCAGGCGCATCAAGGCCTCCATGATCAGCCCGACGGCCTCGTGCGCATCGGCGCCACCCTTCCCCGCCAGCAACGGTTCTAGCTGCGCCGCCGCCGCCTCCAGGTGACGGGCGGCGGCATCGACACGCTGCTCCGGCCGCGCGCCCGTTAGCATACGAGTATATGCAGAACGGTTTGCAACGTGCGAAACACCGGCGGGCGGGCACCGCCGGCCCTCAGGTTTTCTGCGGATCATAAGGGCTTCCCCATCAAGGATGGGCCGCAGCCACGCAAGGCGCATGCCAATGCGTGTGGTCAGCGCGGCCACAGCCACGCGGCCCCCCGCATGCCGCTTTCCGCGCCATGATGCGCCGGCAGCAAGCGGGTGCGCGGCTGCGACGCCAGGGCGTAGCGGCCCCAGCGCGCCGGCACCGAATCGTACAAGCCCGGCAGGCCGGACAGCCCGCCGCCCACGACGATCGCGTCGGGATCGACGATGTCGATCAGCACCGCCAGCGCCCGCGCCAGCGCGTCCGCGAAGTGGTCCAGCGTCGCCCGCGCCGCCGCGTCGCCGGTCGTGGCGCGCGCGGCGATCTCCGGTCCGGCCAGCGCTTCGCCCGTCCGCCGCGCGTGCAGGCGCGCCAGCCCGCCGCCGCTCAACAGCGTCTCGATGCAGCCCGGCCGGCCGCAGCCGCAGGTCTCGGGGGGGCCGTCCTCCTCCCGCCGCCAGGGCAGCGGCGTGTGCCCCCATTCC
>NZ_DASPMG010000220.1:0-40014 GCF_035627195.1 Azospirillum sp. | reverse complement strand
GCGCACCGCGGTGGTCGACGGCGCCGACCACTTCTTTCGCGACCTTGCCGCGGAGGACGCGGCCGACGCCGTGGCGGCCTTCGCCAGGCAAGCGCGGTAAATCGCGCGGGCGTCAAGGAAGCGCGGTAGCCCGCGCGGGCGCCGGCGGCAGCTTGCCCACCAGCTCCGCCAGCATGCCCCAGAAGAAGGCGTCGCCGGGGTAGCCGAGGATGCGGCCGACCTCGCGCCCCTCGTCCATCAGCACGAAGGTGGGCGTGTGCACCACGCCCTCCACCGCCTTCAGGTCGTCGGGCCGTGCCGCGCGCAGGTCGACGCGGCGCAGCGGCGCCGCGCGCCCCTCGGCGGTGCGGGGGTAGACGGGGCCGACCTCCGCGTGCCAGCGCGCGCACCACGCGCAGCCCGCCTGCTCGAACATCACCAGCTCCGCCGCGCCGGCCGGGGCGGCGGATAATCCGAAAAGCCAGAGCAGGCCGATCAACATCGCGGTTCGCAGCATGCTATCCTCCCCGGTGCAGGATCTCACGATCGCGACCCTTCCGCACCTCACATTAGCGTGACTGATATTAGCTTGAACTGATGCAAAGCGTGCGTTACCGTGTGGCATAAGGGGACACTGAAGATCCGCCCACCGAACGAATCCGGTGGGCCAACAAACCTGGGGAGGAGCCGGCCCGCCGCGCACGCGGGGCCGGACCCGGACCAGCCGGAACCGGGCCATCCGGTCACCGCGCGGACGGGGCGCTCGAAAAGAGGGGATGCCATGACGACAATGGGAGGATGGGTCTCTCTGGCACGGCGGGCTCCGCTGGCGCTGGGGCTGGCCGCGTGTGTCCTGGGCGGGGCCGGAGGCGCTTCGGCCGCCGACCTGAAGGACGTGCCGATGCTGCGCGAAGGATCCGCGGCGCCGACGCCGTGGAAGCGCTACGGCAACTGGGTGAAGGCGGAGTGGCCGTTCAACACGCTGGCCGACCACGCGAAGACGTCGCCGGCCCCGCAGAAGGGCGAGTTCCAGAAGGTGGACATCTCCAAGCCCGGCGATCCGGAAAAGGGCATGAAACTGGCCTTCTCGCGCGACCGCGGGTCGAGCTGCGTGACCTGCCACGTGATGGGCCCGAAGACGCCGGAACTGCCGGGCAACGTCGGCCCCGACCTGTCGGAGATCGGCTCGGCCGGCCGCGACGACGAATACCTGTTCAACTACGTCTACGACGCGCGCAGCATCAATCCCGAATCGCTGATGCTGCCGTGGGGCACCAACAAGATGTTCAGCGCCGAGGAGATCCGCGACATCGTCGCCTTCCTCCAGACGCTGAAGGCCCCCGCCACCTTCAAGACGCCGCTGGACGACCCGAACGCCCGCCCGCTGCCGGTCGAGGACCGCGACTGGCGCGACCCGTTCGTCAACCCGGCGGCCGAGGCGATCGAGACGGGGGCCGCGCTCTACGCCAAGGCCGGGCCGAACGGCAAGTCCTGTGCGTCGTGCCACGACGCGCCGGAGGTGAAGTTCAAGCGCTGGTCGGTGGCCATGCCCAAGTGGGATTCGGCCGCCAGGCGCATGATCGGCGTGGAGGAGTTCGTCTACCGCCATGGTGCCGCCACCATGGACGCCAAGTACCTGATGCAGAGCCCGGAGAACCTGCAGTTCGCCGTCTACCTGCGCTCGCTCTCCAACGGCGAGAAGGTCGACGTCGACATCAAGGGCCCCGGTGCCAAGGAGGCGTACGAGCGCGGCGAGAAGCTGACCAAGGCGCGCGTCGGCCAGCTGAACCTCGCCTGCGTCGACTGCCACACGCCGGAAATGGGCGCCAACCACTGGCTGCGCGGCCAGTACCTGGGCGAGCTGAAGGGCCAGATCCCGCACTTCCCCACGTGGCGCACCAGCCGCAACGAGGTGTGGGACATCCGCAAGCGCCTGCAATGGTGCAACGTGCAGATCCGCGCCAACGACCTGCCGCCCGACGCGCCGGAATACGCCGACCTGGAACTGTACCTCACGGCCGCCAGCAACGGCCTCGTCATGGAAGCGCCGGGCATCCGGCATTGATGGTGGAATTGGGAGAGTGTCATGGGAATGAGTGAACTCAGCCGCCGCGAGATGCTCGGTCTGGGCCTCGCCGCCGGGGTCGGGCTGACGCTGCTGCCGGGTACCGCCGATGCCTCGGTGGAGAGCGCCACCAAGCTGCTGAACGACCTGATCGGCGGCAAGCAGCCGCAGCCGGGCAAGGTCAGGATCGACATGCCGCAGATCGCCGAGAACGGCAACGCCGTGCCGCTGACCGTGTCGGTCGAAAGCCCGATGACGGCGGAGAGCTACGTGAAGGCCGTGCACGTCATCGCCGACGGCAACCCGGACTCCGGCGTCGCCACCTTCACTTTCACGCCGATGAGCGGCAAGGCCGAGGTCGCCACCCGCATGCGCCTCGCCCAGACGCAGAAGATCTGGGCCGTGGCGGAGATGAGCGACGGCGCGGTCCACATGGAAAAGACCGAGGTCAAGGTCACCATCGGCGGCTGCGGCGGCTGAGGAACAGGAGAAACGAGCATGAGCATCAAGCCGCGCATCAAGCTGCCCGCCGAGGCCAAGAAGGGCGACGTCGTCGAGATCAAGACGATGGTCCAGCACCCCATGGAATCCGGCCAGCGCAAGGACGCCTCGGGCAACCCGATCCCGCGCAAGATCATCAACAAGTTCGCCTGCACCTTCAACGGCAAGCCGGTGTTCGAGACGAAGCTGCAGCCGGCCATCGCCGCCAACCCCTACCTCGCCTTCTTCGCCAAGGTGGAGGAGAGCGGCACCTTCGAGTTCACCTGGACCGACGACGACGGCACGGTGACCACCGAAAAGGCCCAGATCAAGGTGGCGTAGCATCACTCCCTCCCCCTGCTCCGCAGGGGGAGGGAAGCCCGCGTAAGCGGGCAGGGTGGGGGCAGCGGCCTCCCCGAGAATCAGCGGCGTAGGTTGGGTTGAGGCGAAGCCGAAAACCCAACGCCCCAGCCTTGCGAACACGTTGGGCTTCGGCTTCGCCTCAACCCAACCTACGGATCTCGTAGGAGTCACTGCATGCTCAATCGCAGAGACCTGCTCCAGGTCGCCGCGGCGGCCGCGACGCTGGGCGCTTCCGGTGCCGGAACGTTGCGCCACGCCCTCGCCAAGCAGGCAATCACCCAGCAGACGCTGCTCGACGTCAAGCCGGTCGGCAACGTCACCCTGATGCACATCACCGACTGCCACGCGCAGCTGGTGCCGCTGTACTTCCGCGAGCCGTCCGTCAACCTGGGCGTGGGCGAGGCCGCCGGGCTGCCGCCGCACCTGACCGGCAAGGACTTCATGGCCGCCTACAAGGTGGCCGCCGGCACCGCCGACGCCTACGCGCTGACGTCGGAGGACTACGTGGCGCTGGCGCGCGACTACGGGCGCATCGGCGGCTTCGACCGGCTTGCGACGCTGGTCAAGGCGATCCGCGCCGAACGGCCGGACCGCACGCTGCTGCTGGACGGCGGCGACAGCGTCCAGGGCTCCTGGACCGCCTTGCAGACCAAGGGTGCCGACATGGCCCGCGCGCTGAAGGCGCTGGGCGTCGACGCCTGGACCGGGCATTGGGAGTTCACCTACGGCGCCGACCGCGTGAAGGAGATCGCCGAGGAACTGGGCGCCCCCTTCCTGTGCGGCAACGTCAAGGACACGGAGTGGAACGAGGATGTCTTCGATTCCACCGCCTATTTCGAGCGCGGCGGGGTGAAGATCGCGGTCATCGGGCAGGCGTTCCCCTACACGCCCGTCGCCAACCCCCGCTACATGATCCCCACGTGGTCCTTCGGCATCCGCGAGGACGCGCTGCGCGACCGCGTGAAGGAGGCGCGCGCAAAGGGCGCCGGGCTGGTCGTGGTGCTCAGCCACGACGGCTTCGACGTGGACCGCAAGCTGGCGCGGCGGGTGGAGGGCATCGACGTGCTGCTGACCGGCCACACGCACGACGCGGTGCCGGAGGCGGTGCGGGTCGGCCGCACCCTGCTGGTCTCGTCGGGCAGCCACGGCAAGTTCCTCTCCCGCCTGGACCTGGACGTGCGGAACGGGGAGGTGAAGGACTACGCGTTCCGCCTGATCCCCGTGCTGTCCGACGCCATCACCCCGGACCCGGAGATGGCGAAGCTGGTGGAGGAGCTGCGCAGGCCCTTCCTGCCCGAACTCACCAAGGTGGCCGGCAAATCCGGCGGCCTGCTCTACCGCCGCGGCAACTTCAACGGCACCTGGGACGACCTGATCTGTCAGGCGCTGCTGGAGCAGCGCGACGCGGAGATCTCGCTGTCGCCCGGCTTCCGCTGGGGCTCCACGCTGCTGCCGGGCCAGGACATCACGCACGAGGACGTCTACAACCAGACGGCCATCACCTACCCCAACGCCTACCGGTCGGAGATGACCGGCCAGCAGATCAAGGACATCCTGGAAGACGTCGCCGACAACCTGTTCAACCCCGATCCCTACTACCAGCAGGGCGGCGACATGGTGCGCGTCGGCGGGCTCGGCTATGCCATCGACGTGTCGAAGCCCATGGGCAGCCGCATCGGCGAACTGACGCTGCTGAAGTCCGGCGCGCCGGTGGAGGCGGGCAAGAGCTACGTCGTCTCCGGCTGGGCCTCGGTGAACGAGGGCACGCAGGGGCCGCCGGTGTGGGACGTGGTCATCAAGCACATCGAGAAGCACAAGGTGATCGACGTGCCCGACCAGTCGCCCATCAAGATCCGCGGCGTGTAGGGCGATGGACGTCTCCTACCTCGGCGCCTTCGGGGCGGGGCTCATCAGCTTCCTCAGCCCGTGCGTGCTGCCGCTGGTGCCGCCCTACCTGTGCTTCCTGGGCGGCCTGTCGCTGGAGGAGCTGACGGCGGAAGAAACCAACGCCGGCCGGCGCGTGTTCGTGGCCGCCGTCGCCTTCGTGCTGGGCTTCGCCACCGTGTTCGTCACGCTGGGCGCCACGGCCTCGGTCGCCGGGCAGTGGCTGGCGCGGCACATCGACGTGCTGGCGCAGGCGGCCGGCGTCGTCATCATCGTGCTGGGCCTGCACTTCCTGGGCGCCTTCCGCATCGGCCTGCTGTACCGCGAGGCGCGCGTGCAGGTGGCGGCGCGGCCGGCGGGCATCGCCGGCGCCTACGTCATCGGGCTGGCCTTCGCCTTCGGCTGGACGCCGTGCGTCGGCCCGGTGCTCGCCGCCATCCTGTTCGTGGCGGGATCGAGCGACCGGGCGTGGGACGGCGCGTCGCTGCTCGGCACCTATGCCGCCGGGCTGGGCATTCCGTTCCTGCTGGCCGCGCTGGGCACGCGGCCGTTCCTCGCCTTCTCCCGCCGCTTCCGCCGCCACCTCGGCGCGGTCGAGAAGGCGGCGGGGGCGCTGCTGGTCGGCACGGGCGTGCTGTTCCTCACCGGCAGCATGGCGGACGTCGCCAACTGGCTGCTGGAAACCGTGCCGGCGCTCGGCCGGCTCGGCTGATGCGTGACGTCAGTGCGCATCCTGGGCGCGGTCGAGGTCCCGCGTGAGGGTGTTGAGGCGTTCCAGGAGCTTCGCTTCGCGGTCGGGCTCGATCTGTCCCTTGCGCTGTGCCAGACGCAGCGCGGTCTGCGCCTCTTCCAGGCAGTCGAGCGTGTGGCGCAGATAGTCGTGCGGCTCCATGCCATGCCTCCCTCGATGGATTTGTTGGGCCAACAGGCAAGGCGCGCGTGCGTTCCGCCCGAAAGAAGTGTGCGTGTTACGGCCTGACGTACACCCAGCCGCGCAACTGCCGTTCGACGATCTCGGCGATGCCGGCGGTGACCACCTCCACGCCGGGAATCAGCTCGTCCCGCGTGCGGTGGGTGGTTTCCATGGTGTTGCCGCAGCCGATGAACTGGATGTCGTACTGCATCAGGCTCCTCACCCGGTCGACGACGGGCGAGGTCTTGGCGTACAGCGCCTGCATGCCGGCGCCATAGGCGACGACGACGATCTGCACCTGGTCCTGGCCGTAGAACTTCTGCAGGTTCACGGCGTTGTGCAGCAGGTTGTTGATGTCCTTGGGCGCGTCGCTGGTCAGCTGCAGCATGATCCGGCGCGGGTTGTCGATGCCGGGCGGCGGGTTGCTGATCTCCGTGTCCGCCATGGCCGCGGCCGGCCACGCCAGGGCGGCCAGCAGGACCAGTCCGGGAAGCGTCGGTGCGCGCATCGTCTCCTCACATCGCCGGATGCCGGGGGGCCGGATGCCGGGGGCGCAGGATACAGGCGCCTGCGCCCCCGGACGACCCCGACAACCGTATACCGTCAGCCGCGCGAGAAGACGACGCGCAGCGCAGCACCGTGCGACCCCTCTTCCATGTACTTCAGGCCATAGTAGGCACCGGCGATGATCGAACCCAGCGCCAGGAAGGAGCTGAGCGCCAGCGTCGAGACGCCGGAAATCCCCTGCCCGATGGTGCAGCCCAGCGCCAGCACGCCGCCGATCCCCATCAGCACCGCGCCGAAGACGTTGCTGACCGTGTCGTTGACGCCCGCGAAGCCCTCCAGCCGGAAGGCGCCGGTGGCCTTCGCCATCAGGAAGGAGCCGACGATGACGCCGAACACCGTGGCGATGCCGAAGTTGATGGAGGCGCCCGTGAAGGTCATCAGGTACTGCGTCGTGTCGCCGATCGGCGCTATGAAGGTGAAGGACATGACGGGCGTCGGCTCGAACTCGTCACGGCCGACGAAGCCGGTGATGAACCAGCCCAGCGGGATCATCAGGCCGACGATGACGCCGCCGATCACGTCCTTGGACGATCCGCGGAACCCCTCGTCCTTGAAGCACCACGCGATCAGCGCGCCGCCCAGGACCACCGCCAGCACGGCGCGCAGCGCGCCTTCGCCCAGGCCGGTGGCGCGCGCCAGCAGCGCGTCGATGCCCTGGCTGGCCGGCAGCGCGGTGTTGAACGTCGCCTCCATCTGCACGCGCCCCAGCGCGAACAGGCCGCGCAGCGTCATGTAGGCGGTCAGCGCGATGATCAGGAAGACGATGAAGGATTTCAGGTTGCCGCCGCCGACGCGGACCAGCGTCTTGTTGCCGCAGCCGCCGCCCATGACCATGCCGTAGCCGAACATCAGGCCGCCGGCGATGGCGCCGAACCAGCCGAGGTTGGGCGTGCGGTAGATGGCCGTGGAGAGGTCGACGTAGCCCAGCCCCCACAGCGCCTGCGTGCCGAGCAGCGCCACGGCGATCGCCAGCATCCACGAGCGGAAGCGCCGCGTGTCGCCCATCATCACCATGTCGGATATGCCGCCCATGGTGCAGAAGTGCGTTTTTTGGGCGGTGGCGCCGAACACGATGCCGGCCAGGAATCCGAGACCGGCGACAAGCGCCTTCACGGGGATCTCTTCCATAGGGCGTTTCCTCCAGGATGCCTTGTGCGGCGCGTTGGCCCTATGGGGCGGGGCGCCTTATCTCGGATTATCCTAATATAAGTGATCCGTGATTTTGCGGCTGGCGCACGCCTGCGGCACTATGTCGCATGCACCCTATTGTACATCCCGCGCCCAGACTGTGTCGCGGCAAAAGCGCAGGGCTGGAATGGGTTCCCGCCGCCGTTTTCACAAGGAAACCTGCGCGTTCACGGCGTCAGCCTCCGGCGGAAGACCAGCGCCAGAAGCAGGAGGAGCACGCCCGCCCCCACGAACACGGCGGCATAGCCCAGCGCCTCGGCCAGCGGCCCGGCCAGCGCGATGCCGGCGGCCTGACCCAGGAACAGGCACGACGCGAAGACCGACACGGCGATGCCGCGCGCGTGCGGCGCCATCTGCGTGGCCTGCGTCTGCAGCGTGTTGTGGAACAGGTAGAAGCCCAGCCCGCACAGCGCCACGCCGGGGACCAGGGCCGGCCACGGCGGCTGCAGCGCGAACACCGCGAACCCGGCGGCCAGCGCCGCGCCCCCCGCCGCCACCATGTTGCGCTGCCCCAGCGCCGCCACGATCCGCGGTGCCGCCAGCGCGTAGACCAGCGCCCCGCCGCCGAACGCCGACAGCACGCCGCCGATGGCGGCGTAGCCCAACCCGTACTCGTGCCGCAGGAAGGCGCCCAGGTAGGTGAAGCCGCCGAAGAACAGCATGCCCTCGACGAACACGGTGGCGAGGACGAGGCGCACCCGCGCGCTGCGCCCCAGGGCCAGGAAGGTGCTGACCAGCCCGCCCACGCTGAACGGCGTGCGCGTCTGCACCACGCGCGGCGAGCGCAGTTCCAGCGCCAGCAGCAGCGCGAAGGCCAGATACACGGCCGCCAGCGCCACGAACACGCCGCGCCACCCCAGGAACTCCCCGAACAGGCCGCCGGCCACCTGTCCGCCGATGACGCCCAGGATCTGCCCGGACATGAAGCGCGCCAGCACCGGCTGGCGCCGGTCGTAGGGCACCACGTCGCCGATGTAGGCCATGGACAGCGGGATCAGCGCGGCGGCCGTGGCGCCGCTGACGAAGCGCAGCGTGCCCAGCACGAACAGGCTGGGCGACAGCGCCGCCGCCGCCGTGGTCAGCGCCGACAGGAAGGTCATCAGGGTGATGACGCCGTACTTGCCGAACTGGTCGCCGATCGGCCCGTGCACCAGCTGGCACAGGCCGTAGGCCAGCGTGAAGCCGGTGGCGATGATCGCGGCGTCCGACACGCCGGCCGCGAACTCCTCCGCCACCTGCGGCAGCAGCGGGTCGGCGATGCGCAGCGTCGCGGCGGAGCAGAACGCCGCCCCGCTGAGCAACGCGATGGAGCGGACGGGGATCGGGCTGTCGGCGGCGGCTTCGGTCATGCCCGGAAGGCTAACCGCGGTGTGCGGTCATCCGGCCATGCCCGTTGCGAATGGCACCCCTCTTGGCGTCCCTACGCCCGGCCCGCGACGGTGCCGCCGGCCTTGTCGACCTGCGCCAGCCGGGCGCGGATGTGCGCGACGACCGTGGCGACCAGCGCCGCGGCGCGTTCCTCGTCCAGCCCGCGGGTCAGCAGCAACTGGTGCGTCACCTTGCGGTAGGCGTCGATGGCCGCCTCGCGCGCCTCCGGCGGCACGCCGGCCAGGAAGGTCGCCAGCCGGGCCGCGACGTCGGCGGCGGTCTCGGCGACAAGGCCCTGGGTGGGCTGCGCGGCGCGCGATTCGGTGGTGGGCGTGTGCAAGGCGGTGGTCCTCCCTGGCAAGCGACCTCACCACGATAACGGTCGGGGCGGCGGGGCGGCACGCACGCTGAAGGCGTACCCGCACCCGGCTCTTCGCCCAACTCTGGGTCACCCCTTCCGGCAGGGGACTCTTCCGACGATTGACGATGGTCAACGTTGATCATTCGCCGGGACGCCAATGTGATTGCCAAGCGGCGCCGGGACGACGACCATTGGCACACGCGTCTTCCGCCCGCCGCGCCGGACACGAGGAGAGGATCCATGGACTGCTGCGACCCGCCCAAGCCCAAGGGCCCCGGCCATCTGCCGCTGGACGAGGCGTTGGCGCGCATCGCCGCGACCTACGGCCCGGTGACGGGGGTGGAGACCGTGCCGCTCTCCCAAGCCAAGGGCCGCATCCTCGCCGAATCGGTGACCAGCCCCATCGACGTGCCGCCGGCCGCCGTGTCGGCCATGGACGGCTACGCCTATCGGACCCCGGCGGGCGCTGCCGCCGGGCCGTTGCGCCTGACCGTGGTCGGTCGCGTGCCGGCCGGCACCGTGTTCCCGGGCACGGTGGGCGAGGGGGAGGCGGTGCGCATCTTCACCGGCGCGCCCGTCCCGGCCGGCGCCGACACCGTCGTGATGCAGGAGGTCTGCCGCGCCGAGGAGGGCGCCGTCGTCGTCGAGACGCCGCCCGCGCGCGGCGCCAACATCCGCGATGCCGGCGAGGACATGAAGGCGGGCGCCGTCGTCCTCACCCCCGGCAAGCGGCTGCGCGCGCAGGAGGTCGGGCTGGCGGCCGCCGTCGGCCGCTCGTCCGTGCAGGTGCGCCAGCGCCTGAAGGTCGTGCTGTTCTCCACCGGCGACGAGCTGTGCGAACCCGGCCGGCCGAAGCCGGACGGCGCCATCTACGACGCCAACCGCTACACCATCGCGGCGCAACTCGCCGCCCTGGACGTGGAGGTGGAGGACCTGGGCATCCTGCGCGACCGGCCGGAGGTGGTGCGCGAAGCGCTGGCCGAGGCCAGCCGCCGGGGGCACGTGGTCGTCACCTCGGGCGGCGTGTCGGTGGGCGAGGAGGATCACGTCAAGGCGGCGGTGGCCTCGCTGGGCTCCATCGACATGTGGCGCCTCGCGTTGCGGCCGGGCAAGCCGCTGGCCTTGGGCCGGGTGGGGGAGGCGATCTTCCTCGGCCTGCCCGGCAACCCGGTGTCGGCCATGGTGACCTTCATGCTGGTCGGCCGCCCGCTGCTGCTGCGCCTGATGGGGGCGGACGAGGTGCGCACGCCGCGTTCCCTGGTGGTGGCCGGCTTCGCCTTCCGCAAGGGTGCCGGCCGGCGGGAGTTCCTGCGCGCCCGCATCGAGACGGGTCCGGACGGCCGCCCGGTGGCCTACAAGTTCGAGAACGACAGCTCCGGCGTGCTGACCTCGATGGTCGAGGCCGACGGCCTCGTCGACGTCCCGGCCGAGGACACGGAGATCAACCCCGGCGACATGGTCGCCTTCCTGCCCTTCGGCGGGCTGTTCGGGTAGGGAATATCTCCCTCCCTCGCCTCCGGCGGGGGAGGGAAGCCCGCGACAGCGGGCAGGGTGGGGGCAACGGCGTCACCGGGGATTCATGTGTAGGTTGGGTTGAGGCCAAAGCCGAAAACCCAACACCGTCGGCAACGCGAGAACGTTGGGTTTCGCTGACTCTTAACCCAACCTACGGGCCGCTGATCCTCGGCAACAACTTGCCCCTCCCTCCCCCCGCCGGAGGCGAGGGAGGGGCTAAAAACAAGACATCACGCCGCCATCAGGGTGTTCAGGCGTTCGCGCGCGCGGCAGAGGCGGGAGCGGATGGTGCCGATGGAGACGTTCAGCTTCTCGGCGGCTTCCTGGTAGGGGCGGCCTTCGATGGCGACCAGCTTCACCACCTTGCGCTGGCTGGGGGTGAGCGCGCCGAAGGCGCGGTCGACGTCGCGGAACACCAGGCGCGCGATCTGCGAGGCCTCGACGGACATGGCGCCGTCCCACAGCTCGACCTTCGTCACGTGCTTCTCGCGCTGGAGGTTGTTGAAGTGGAGGTTCTTCAGCATCGTCGTCAGCCACGCCTGCATGTTGGTGCCCGGCTCGAAGCGGTGGGAGCGGGACAGGGCGCGGGCCAGGCAGTCCTGGGTCAGGTCCTCGGCGGCCGACATGTCGCGGGTCAGTTTGCACGCATAGCGCTGCAGGTTCGGCATGCAACGGATCAGCTCGCTCTCGAACGAATAGGCCATGTTCTCTCTTCCTCCAGGTGTTCCTTGGCGAAGGCCACCTCCACGGCTGGCCCCCGGTTCGGGACGACCATGCGCATCCGGGCAAACGGCATCCTGCAAACGGCATCCGGGCGAACGGCCTCGGCGTTCCGGCCTGTCGGCCGGTCCGGCTCCGTAAGACGGTGCTGCTGTGGTTGAGCCCTTGGCGTGCCGACTACCCGCCGGGTCCGGCGGTGCACTGGGGCTGGGCTGTCACCATGGTCGGTCTCCCCGCTTCTCTCGAAGAGGCAAGCACTCCGGGCTGAAAACCCTTCGGGAGTGCTCCCGTTCGTCGTGACGTCGGGTTTCTAAACGCGGGGTCGGACCGGTTGTTCCCCGGTCGGGGAAACAGAAAATCGCTTCGGTGGAAATGCCAATGGCTGAGGTTCCGGTTGCACGGGCCCTAACGCCCCGAACGGCCCTCAAGCCGGCGCAGAAAATCGCGCATGATGGTCCGGTATAGTTCGTCTTTTAGACAAGCGTCTTCTACACCAAGGTCGAGGGACGGGTTGTCGTTGACCTCGATGACGAACACGCCCCGCTCGTTCTGCTTGAGATCGACGCCGTAAAGACCATCGCCGATCAGCCCGGCGGCCTTCACCGCAATGTCGACGACCTCGCGCGGCGCCTCCTCCACCGGCAGGGTGCGGGACGATCCGGTCTCGGCCCGGCCGTTGCCGCCGTGCTTCACGATCTGCCAGTGCTTCTTGGCCATCAGGTACTGGCAGACGTAGATCGGCTGGCGGTTCAGCACGCCGACGCGCCAGTCGAACTCGGTGTACATGAACTCCTGCGCCAGGATCAGGTCGGATTCCTCGAACAGCCCGTCGGCCGTCGCCTCCAGCTCCGACCGGCTGGTCACCTTGAACACCCCGCGCGAGAAGGACCCGTCGGGGATCTTCAGCACGATGGGGTAGGGGATCTCCTGGTCCAGCGTGGCGAGGCCGCGGCGGTCGAGGATCACCGTCTTCGGCGTCGGGATGCGGTTGGCCTTCAGCAGCTCGGCCAGATACACCTTGTTGGTGCAGCGCAGGATGGACACCGGGTCGTCGATGACCGGCATCCCCTCCTTCTCCGCCTTCTTGGCGAAGCGGTAGGTGTGGTTGTCCAGCGCCGTGCCCTCGCGGATGAACAGCGCGTCGTATTCGCCCAGCCGCAGGAAGTCCTTCTTCTCGATCAGCTCGACCTTGATGCCCAGCCCCTCGCCGGCCTTGATGAACTTCTGCAAGGCGCGCGGGCCGGACGGCGGCAGCGCCTCCTTCGGGTTGTGCAGGATGGCCAGCGTCCAGCGCGCCGCCGCCCTCGCCGCCGGTTCCCGCCACGACGCCCGGGTGTAGGCGTCGAGCGCCGCCTCGAACATCTGCTCCTGGTCCGGCTTCAGGTCGGCCAGCGACAGCGCCTCCACCGCATGCACGACCCAGGTGTCCTTCAGGCGCACCTGCACCTTCAGGATCGGGCATCGGAACAGGTCGAACACCTGCCGGGCCAACTCCTGGAACCGGCGGTCGTCGGCGCGCCCGAAGAAGACGTACAGGTTGAACGACGCCTGCGGCGGGTCGGCCAGCCGCTTCATCTTGTGGCGCAGCGCCTCCTCCACCTCCGGCAGCGCCGCGCGGTAGATGGAGCGCTGGCCGAGGTCGAGGAGCGTGCGGACGGACGGGATCACCTTGTCGCCGCGCGCCGCCGCCAGCAGCGAGCAGTAGTAGCCCGTGCCCAGGTAGTCGTAGCTGCGGCTGAGGTTGATGATGCGCGCGTTGCGCGGCCGGGCGGTGTCCGGCGTGCCGATGTAGTCGCGGGCGGTGACGACCTGCAGGTCGTCCCTGGCCCATTTGAAGTCGGCGCGGCGGTCGACGACGACGATGTGCGTGGGCATCTAGGCTTCCGGCGGACGTTCGCGGAGCACCAGCGCCGCCTTCAACTGTGCCTTGCCGTAACGGGCCATGCGCTCGAAGTCCTTCTTCGGGATCGGCATGTAGATGCGATCGATGTGGGCATGGTGGCGGTCGTAAACCAGCGGGTCGTGCACATAGAGGAAACGATCGTCGGCGCCCGACACCACCACCCAATGGGGGAATTTCTCACGGTAGATGCGGTAGCTGGAGATCAGCACCACCGGAACCGCGCCGTCGGCCACCGCCTGGGCCATGTCCTCGGCGGTCAGCGTGCTGTGGTGCACGGTGATGTCGGTGCCGGCCAGTTCCTCCATCACGTCCTCGTGGACGATGCGCATGGCCTCGCGCTTCTCCTCGCTGCGCACGCTGTCCAGGAACGGCGCGCTGGGATCGCTGACGTGGAGGTCCACCGCCAGCCCGCGCCGCCACGCCGACAGCGCCAGCCCATAGGGGCCGCTGCCGCCGTGGCCGGAGGTCATGAAGATGGTCGTGGCCTCGCGCCAGATGCGCAGCTCCAGCTTGCGGCCCAGCTCGATCTCGGGCTTCAGCGCCTTCATCGCCATCATCAGCGCCGACGGCCCGCAGGTGAAGTCCAGCGTCTGCTGGTAGTACGGCACCATGCGCGCACCCAGCGGCGCGCTGGGCCCGGTGGTGCCCAGCCGCTTCTCCAGGCGCAGCGCCTCCATATGGTCTTCGTAGTAGTCGGTGTAGACACCGAACTCGCGATACCCATTCTTCTTATAGAGCGCGATGGCGGCGGCGTTGTCGCGGCGCACCTCCAGGCGCAGGTGGATGCATTCGTGCGCCCGCGCCGCCTGCTCCGCCGCCGACAACAGGCGCTGGCCGACGTCGCGCCCGCGGAAGGCGGGATCGACGGCGAAGGAATAGAGACGGGCGAGGGACGTGCCGGCATGGAACAGCACCAGCGCATAGCCGGCGATCACGTCGCCGTGCAGTTCCACCAGCGCCGCCGCCCTGGCGCGCGTCAGCAAGTATTGGAAGCTGCGGCGGGTCAGCCGGTCGGTGACGAAGCAGCGCTCCTCGATCACCAGCAGCGCCGGGATGTCGGACGGCACCGCCTGCCGCAGGGTGATGGGCAGGGGGTCCGGGCGGGTGTCGAGGTCGTCTGGCATCGTGTTCAACGGCTCCGGCGTGCGGGCTCGGCCATCTTACTCTCTTCCACCCGGTGTGGAAGTGGCGGTACCGTGTGGATCGTATCGGCTCCGCTCCAAAATCCGGGAGTGATCTGTTACGCTTAAAACATGCTTAACCAAGATTGGCGAGACTAGCCGCGGTCAGGGGGCCGTTGAGAACGGCGGCCAGTTTCGGCAAGCCCGTGGGAAGAGAGTCGAAAGCATGGATGCTCGGTACAAGACCGGCGATATCGAACGGCGCAGCCTCGACGTCGACGGGCTGAAGCGGTCCTTTCTGGAGTGGCTGGTCTACTCCGTCGGCAAGGACGCCCGCGCGGCCACCCGCCGCGACTGGTTCCACACCGTGGCGCTCGCCGTGCGCGACCGTCTGGTCGACCGCTGGATGGACACCACGCGCAGCTATTATCAGGAAGACGCCAAGCGCGTGTACTACATGTCGCTGGAATTCCTGATCGGCCGCCTGCTGACCAACAGCCTGTCCAACCTGGGCATCATGGAGCAGTGCCGCGAGGCGCTGGACCGCATCGGCCTGACCCTGGACGAGGTGGTGGAGGCCGAGCCGGACGCGGCACTCGGCAACGGCGGCCTGGGCCGCCTCGCCGCCTGCTTCCTGGACAGCATGGCCAGCCAGGGCCTGCCCGGCTACGGCTACGGCATCCGCTACGAGTTCGGCCTGTTCGAGCAGCGCTTCGAGCACGGCTGGCAGGTGGAATACCCGGAACAGTGGCTGCAGTTCGGCAACCCCTGGGAATTCCCGCGGCCGGAGGTGCTGTACCCCGTGCAGTTCTACGGCCGCGTCGAGGAGTTCCGCGACAGCGTGGGCGAGCGCGCCTACCGCTGGGTGGACACCGAACGCGTGCTGGCCATGGCCTACGACACGCCGGTGGTCGGCTATGGCGGCAACACCATCAACACGCTGCGCCTGTGGTCGGCGCGCGCCACGCGCGACTTCAACTTCGGCCACTTCAACGACGGCGCCTACATGAAGGCGGTCGAGCAGAAGGTCCTGTCGGAGAACCTCAGCCGCGTCCTCTATCCCAACGACGCGACCGAGACCGGCAAGGAACTCCGCTTCAAGCAGGAGTACTTCTTCACCTCGGCCTCGCTGCAGGACATCATCCGCCGCTACCTACAGCACCATTCCGACTTCGACAGCCTGCCGTCCAAGGCGGCGATCCAGCTGAACGACACGCACCCGGCCATCGGCATCGCCGAGATGATGCGCCTGCTGGTCGACCAGCACGCCGTGCTGTGGGACAAGGCGTGGGAGATCACCCGCGGCTGCTTCTCCTACACCAACCACACCCTGCTGCCCGAGGCGCTGGAGGCGTGGCCGGTCCGCATGGTGGAGCGCGTGCTGCCCCGCCACATGCAGATCATCTACGAGATCAACGCCCGCTTCCTCAACCGCTCCAAGGCCCGCGCGGCCGGTGACAACGGCCGCCTGTCGCGCCTGTCGCTGATCGACGAGCGGGGCGAGCGGCGCGTGCGCATGGGCAACCTCGCCTTCCTCGGCTCGCACAAGGTGAACGGCGTGTCGGCGCTGCACACCGACCTGATGAAGCAGACGGTGTTCGCCGACTTCCACGGCGAGTTCCCGGACCGCATCAACAACAAGACCAACGGCATCACGCCGCGCCGCTGGCTGCACCAGGCCAACCCGGCGCTGTCGGCCCTGATCACCAGCCGCATCGGCCAGGGCTGGATCGCCGACCTGGGCCAGATCGCCTCCATCAAGGAGAAGGCCGACGACGTGGTCTTCCGCGAGGAGTTCCGCCGCGCCAAGCGGAAGAACAAGAAGCGGCTGGCCGCCTACATCGCCCGCCAGACCGGCGTGGAGGTCAGCGTCGACAGCATGTTCGACGTCCAGGTCAAGCGCATGCACGAGTACAAGCGCCAGCTCCTGAACGTGCTGCACACGATCGTGCTGTACAACGACATGCGCGACAACCCGACGGTCACCTGGGTGCCGGTCACCAAGATCTTCGCCGGCAAGGCCGCACCCGCCTATCATATGGCGAAGCTGATCATCAAGCTGATCAACGACGTCGCCAAGGTGGTGAACCACGACCCGGCGGTGCACGACATGCTGAAGGTCGTCTACCTGCCCAACTACAATGTCACCGCCGCGGAGATCATCATCCCCGCCGCCGACCTGTCGGAGCAGATCTCGACCGCCGGCATGGAGGCGTCGGGCACCGGCAACATGAAGCTGGCGCTGAACGGTGCGCTCACCATCGGCACGCTGGACGGCGCCAACGTCGAGATCAAGGAAGCGGTGGGCGACGACAACATCTTCATCTTCGGCCTGTCGGCGGAGGAGGCGAACAGCCTGCGCCAGGGTGGTGCGTACAACCCGCGCGACGTGATCGCGATGAACCCCAGCCTGAAGCGCGCGCTGGACATGATCTCGACGGGCGTCTTCTCGCCGGACGACCCGCACCGCTTCCACCCGATCCTACAGGCGCTGACCGACGGCGGCGACCACTTCCTGGTGACGGCCGATTTCGAGGACTACTGCCTGGCGCAGAAGGACGCGGCCGACCTCTACCGCAACCAGGAGGAATGGACCCGCAAGGCGATCATCAACACCGCCAGCATGGGCTGGTTCTCCTCCGACCGCACGATCAACGAGTACGCCGAGGAGATCTGGGACGTGCACCCGGTGCTGCCGACCACGCAGGGCGAGGGGTTCCGGTAAAAGTTGCGACGGACGCCGCGGGCGCTTTACAAGCCCCGCGGCTTCGTTTAGGAATGCGCGCATGACTCGCATGACCACCACGACCACTACCAAAACGACCTGCCTTGGCGGGCCGTCGGAGTGTGCCGTGCGCTGATCGCGTGACGATACCCACCACGAGGGCCTCGCCGGAAACGGACGGGGCCCTTGTCGTATCCGGGCTCCGCTTCCTCCCCACAAACCGGGGCCCAGAACCAGGACGGAGCAGTCTGTTATGAGCAACGCCAGCAATCCGAAGGCCAGCAATCCGAAGAAGGTCGCCATCGTCGGCGCCACCGGCGCCGTCGGGCGCGAGATGATCGACGTCCTCCACCGCCGCAACTTCCCCGTGGGCGAGCTGCGCCTGCTGGCCTCCGGCCGCAGCGCCGGCAAGGTGGTGGAGACCCCGTACGGCGCGATCACCCTTCAGGAATACTCGCTGGACCTCGTCAAGGACTGCGACGTGGTGCTGCTCGCCGTGTCCGGCGACTTCGCCAAGGCGCACGCGCCGGCCATCGCCGCCGCCGGGCCGCTGGTGATCGACAACTCCTCCGCCTTCCGCTACGACCCGAACATCCCGCTGATCGTGCCGGAGATCAACGCGCACGCCTTCCAGGGCGGCGGCCGGCTGATCGCCAACCCGAACTGCACCACGGCCATCGCCGTCGTGGCGTTGGGGCCCCTGCACAAGGCGTTCGGCCTGAAGCGCGTCATCGTCTCCACCTACCAGGCGACCAGCGGTGCGGGTGCCGAGGGCATGGCGGAGCTTGAGGAGCAGACGCGCGCCGTGCTGAACGGCCAGCCGGCGCAGAACAGCGTGTTCCGCCACCCGATCCCGTTCAACCTGATCCCGCAGATCGACGCCTTCCAGGAGAACGGCTACACCAAGGAAGAGATGAAGGTCACCTGGGAGACGCGCAAGATCCTGGAGATCCCCGACCTGCCGGTCAGCTGCACGGCGGTCCGCATCCCCACCTACCGCGCGCATTCCGAGGCGATCACCATCGAGACGATCCAGCCGGTCACGCCGGACGCGGCGCGCCGCGTCCTGGCCGACGCCCCCGGCGTCAAGGTCGCCGATGTGCCGGCCGACGGCGTCTACCCGATGCCGCTGACCGCCACCGGCCAGTTCGACGTCGAGGTCGGCCGCATCCGCACCAGCCTGATCTTCGGTGACCACGGCCTGGACCTGTTCGTCTGCGGCGACCAGCTGCTGAAGGGTGCGGCGCTGAACGCCGTGCAGATCGCCGAGCTGGCTCTGTGATCTAACCCTCTCCCGCCCCGGGAGAGGGTGGCGCCGAAAGGCGCCGGGTGAGGGTACCGTCAAGGATCCTTGGCCTTGCCCTCACCCTCCCGCTCTTCGAGCGGGTCCCTCCCTCTCCCGGGGCGGGAGAGGGAAATGCTTGTGTACTGGAACCTGCACGGTTCCGCTGCTATGTAATGATCGCGCGCGGGGCGGGGACGCTCCGCGCGCTTTCGCATGGAACGACACGACAGTTGAGGGATCAGGCATGTCCGGACTTCAGGACGCCGTCTCCCGGCGCCGGACCTTTGCCATCATCGCGCACCCGGACGCCGGTAAGACCACGCTCACCGAAAAGCTGCTGCTGTTCGGCGGCGCCATCCAGATGGCGGGTGCGGTAAAGGCGCGCGGCGAGCAGCGGCGCGCGCGGTCGGACTGGATGAAGGTGGAGCGCGAGCGCGGCATCTCGGTGACCGCGTCGGTCATGACGTTCGACTACGACGGCCGCACCTTCAACCTGCTGGATACGCCGGGCCACGAGGACTTCTCGGAGGACACCTACCGCACGCTCACCGCGGTGGACAGCGCGGTCATGGTGATCGACGGCGCCAAGGGCATCGAGACGCAGACCCGCAAGCTGTTCGAGGTCTGCCGCCTGCGAGACGTGCCGATCACCACCTTCGTCAACAAGATGGACCGCGAGGCGCGCGACCCCTTCGACCTGATCTCGGAGATCGAGGAGGGGCTGCAGATCCACGTCACGCCCGCCTCATGGCCGATCGGCATGGGCCGCGACTTCCTGGGCTGCTACGACCTGATCCGCGACCGCCTCATCCTGATGGACCGCACGCAGGGCGACGTCGCCTCGGAAGGCATCGAGTGCAACGGCCTGGACGACCCCAGGCTGGACGAGCTGCTGCCGGACCACGCCGTCGCCAAGCTGCGCGAGGACGTGGAGATGGCGCGCGGCCTGATGCCGCCGTTCGACCTGGAGGAGTTCCGTTCCGGCCACCTGACGCCGATCTATTTCGGCTCCGCCATCAACAACTTCGGCGTCCAGGAGCTGCTGACCGGGCTGGCCGAGAACGCCCCGCCGCCGCGCCCGCAGCCGGCCGAGCAGCGTGTGGTGCAGCCGGACGAGGAGAAGGTCAGTGGCTTCGTCTTCAAGGTCCAGGCCAACATGGACCCCAACCACCGCGACCGCATCGCCTTCGTGCGCCTGTGCTCCGGCAAGTTCCGGCGCGGGGCGAAGCTGAAGCACATGCGCTCCGGCAAGGTGCTGGCGGTGAACAACGCCGTCCTCTTCCTGGCCCGCGACCGCGAGCTGGCGGAGGAGGCGTGGCCCGGCGACATCATCGGCATCCCCAACCACGGCAGCCTTCGCATCGGCGACACGCTGACCGAGGGGGAGGAGCTGCGCTTCACCGGCGTGCCCAGCTTCGCGCCGGAGCTGCTGCAGCGCGCCAAGCTGGACGACCCCATGCGGGTCAAGCACCTGCGCAAGGCGCTGGAGCATTTCGCCGAGGAAGGCGCGTCGCAGGTCTTCAAGCCGCTGTCGGGCGCCGACTGGATCGTCGGCGTCGTCGGCCAGCTGCAGTTCGAGGTGCTGTCGGCGCGAATCGAGGCCGAGTACGGCATCTCCGCCAAGTTCGAGGGGGCCGGCGTCGACGCCGCCCGCTGGATCGAGACGGACGACCGCGTCCAGCTCGACAAGTTCATCGACCTGAACCGCTCGGCGCTGGCGGAGGACCACGACGGCGCGCTGGTGTTCCTGGCACGCAACGCGTGGCATCTGAACCGCGCCCAGGAAGACTTCCCGGCCCTGCGCTTCCTCAAGACGCGCGAGCAGAACCGCAAGGTGCAGACGGCGGCGTGACGCCGTACCCGGACGGCACGGGGCGGCCATTGCGCCGCCCCGTGCGTGTCCTTGCGACTCCTTGACGGGGGCGGGCGAAACCTGACCCTTGATTGCAAAAATTTTAAGCAGCCTCCATCGCCGGATGGTCCATCTACCCCGTTGGCAGTAGGTCACCTTGCGGAAGTCGGATTGACATCGACTCTTCCGGGCATGACTTTCAAATTCGGGGCTGACCGGAAACGAAACGCAGCGTTGTGCCCGGCACGCGCGGCGCTTTTGGCGTAAGAGGCGGGTCTCGGTGGGGGGTGAACCATGGCGACTGGTCTCGTGGGGTTCTTCGACAACAGCTCGCTGATGCCGCACGGCTTCTGCCTGCTGTGGCAGCCGGAGCTGTTGGCGCTCCACGTCGCGTCCGACGTGGTGACCGGCCTGTCCTACTACTCCATCCCCGTGGCCCTGGTGTACTTCGTGCGCAAGCGCCGCGACGTGGCGTTCAGCTGGGTGTTCTGGCTGTTCGCCGCCTTCATCCTGGCCTGCGGCACGACGCACTTCTTCAACATCTGGACGCTGTGGGAGGCCGATTACGGCGCGCAGGGGCTGATCAAGGGCGCGACGGCGATCGTCTCCATGCTCACCGCCGTGGCGTTGTGGATGCTGATGCCGAGGGCGCTGGCGCTGCCCAGCCCCAGCCAGCTCGCCCTTGCCAACCAGGCGCTGCGCCGCGAGATGGCCGAGCGCCGGCAGGTCGAGGAGCGCTACACCAGCTTCTTCAACAACCTGGCCGAGGGGCTGTTCGTCGTCGCCGTCCGCCCGGACGGCGGCTTCGTGCTGGAGACGCTGAACCCCGCGCACGCCCGCGCCACCGGCCTGGACCCCGCGCTGGTGTGCGGCCGACCGGTTGAGGAGGCGTTCCCGGCCGCCGTCGCCGACGCCGTCATCGCCCGCTATCGCGAATGCGTGGCGGCCGGCGCGCCCATCGACTACGAGGAGGCGCTGGACCTGCCGGTCGGCCAGCGCGTCTGGCACACCATCCTGGTGCCGGTGCGCGACGAGAGCGGGCGAGTCGTCCAGCTCCTGGGCAGCGGCCGCGACATCACCGAGCGCCGGCGCCTGCAGGAGGAACTGGTGCAGGCCTCCAAGCTGGCGACGCTCGGCACGCTGGCCGCCGGCATGGCGCACGAGATGAGCCAGCCGCTGAACATCATCCGCACCTGGGCGGAGAGCGCGTTGTCGCGCCTGCGCGACAACGAACTGGACACCGCGCGGACGGAAAGGGTGCTGACCCTGGTCGCCGACCAGACCGAGCGGATGGGCCGGATCATCGACCACATGCGGACCTTCGCCCGCCGCGACGCCGCCGGCGTGCAGCCCTTCGACCCGGCGCACAGCGTGCGCTCGGCGGTGGAGATGGTGCGCCACCAGTACGGGCTGGAGGACGTGACCGTCGAGGCCGACGTGCAGGAGGGCGCCTGCGTCGCGCGCGGCCGGCCGCTGCAGCTCGAACAGGTGGTCCTCAACCTGCTGTCCAACGCGCGCGACGCCATCCTGGACGAACGCGCCCGCCGGCCGCAGGCTCACGCCGGCCGCATCCAGGTGGCGTTCCGCGTGCTTCCCGACAGCCACACGGCGACGATCGCCGTCACCGACGATGGCGGCGGGATCCCGTCCGACGTCCTGTCGCGCATCTTCGACCCCTTCTTCACGACGAAGGAGGTGGGGAAGGGATCCGGCCTTGGCCTTTCCATCGGCTATGGCATCATCGACGCGATGGGCGGGCGCATCGCCGCCGACAACGTCGACCACGGCGGCGGCCGGCGCGGCGTGCGCTTCACCATCAGCCTGCCGGTGAGCCGGCCCTCGCAGCGGGAAGTGGAGTTCGCCCATGCCTGAGCCGTTCCACGTTCTGGTCGCCGAGGACGAGCCGCTCGCCGCCATGGCGATCGAGGATTTCCTGTCCCGCAAGGGCTATCGCGTGACGCTGGCGGTCGACGGCCAGGACGCCATGGAACGGCAGAGCGCCGACCCGGCCGACATCATCGTCACCGACCTGCGCATGCCGCGCATGGACGGAAAGCACCTGATTCGCGCGCTGCGCGCCGTCGATCCCACGCTGCCCGTGGTGATCATGACCGGCTACCTGTCCTTCGGCCCCGAGGACGACGACCTCGCCGGCGGCGCCTCGCAGCCGCTGGAGGTGCTGCGCAAGCCCGTGAACCCGCAGGACATCCTGGACACCCTGCAGCGCCTGCTGACGAAGGGGTGAGCGCTGCATGGGGCCACGGACGTTGGGGTAGGTTGGGTTCAGCCGCAGGCGCAAACCCAACGTCAGGACGGAATCAGGACGGAACGACCGGCTCCACATCCACCTCGACCGACAGGTGGTGGCCGGTGCCGCTGAGGATGACGCCGCGCACCGGGCTGACGTCGTCGTAGTCGCGGCCCCAGGCCAGCGTGATGAAGTCCTGGTCGGCCGGGCGCCCGTTGGTCGGGCACAGGTCCAACCACCCATCGTCGCCGCACCACACCGACGCCCAGGCGTGGCTGACATCGGCGCCGATCAGGCGCGGCTGCCCCGGCGGCGGCAGCGTGCGCAGGTAGCCGCTGACGTAGCGCGCCGGCAGGCCCCGCGCGCGCAGGCAGCCGACCAGCACGTGGGCGAAGTCCTGGCACACCCCCCGGCGGTTGGCCAGCGCCACGGCCAGCGGCGTGGCGACGGTGGTCGCCGCCGGGTCGAAGACGAAGTCGGCGTGGATGCGCCGCATGAGGTCCAGCGCCGCGTCCGCCACCGGCCGGCCGGCCGCGAACGAGGGTGCCGCGTAGTCCGCCAGCTCCGGCGAGGCACGCACCAGCGTGCTGTCGAAGGCGAACTGCACCACCTCCGCCGCCGCCTCGGGGCCGGACAGGGTGGCGATCCGGTCGCGCACGTCCTCCCACCCCGGCGTGGCGAGCGGGTCGAGCGGCGGCGGCGCCATGACGGCCACTTCGCACTCGGCCGTGATGGTCAGCGTCCGGTGCGGCTCCTGCACGGCGACGTAGGTGGTGACGTTGCCGAAGTGGTCGATGTGGTCGGCCTGCACCGCCGCTGCGGGGTGCACGGTGACGGACGCCCGGCGGCAGGTCTGGCGTGGGTGCGGGCGCGGCGTCAGGTGCAGCCGGTGGTGCGACACCGGCACGTCCTCGCCGTAGGCGTAGCGCGTCACGTGCCGGCAGCGGTACAGCGCCGCCGGCCGCGCGTCGCACGCGATGTCGTGGGGCTTAGGCCGGTCGTGCAAAGGCATGGCTGAAACAGGCGTGGGCCAGCAGGTTGGAAATCTCGGGCAGGTTGCCGCTCAACCCCTCCAGGGCACCGTGCAGCGCCGGGCCGGGGCTGGTGGTGTCGGGGTTCTTCAGCGTGGCACGGGCCGAGGCGACGATCGCCAGCGCGGCGCCGATTCCGGCGTCCGGCCCGCGCGGCAGGTTGAACAGGTGCTGGTGCAGCGCGGCCAGCTGGAAGGCCAGCGCGCGCGGGTTCGTCTCGTCGGCCAGCAGCAGTTCCAGCACCGCGGCGGGCTCGACGTCGCCGAAATGGCGCTCGCGGTAGGTCATGACGCTCTCGGCCAGCTCCAGCAGCACGTCCAGCGCCGCCTCCATCTCCGTGCCGGCCAGCCGGCCGGGTTCGGCGATGCCGACGCCGCGCAGCAGGCCGATGCCGTGCACCGCGCGCTCCATCCGCCGGCCCATGTCCAGGAAGCGCCAGCCGGGCCCGCGCGGCATGCTCTCCTGCTCCAGCCCGGCCAGCGCCGCCAGCGTCGTCACCACGTCGTCGAGGATCAGCTGCAGCGTGGCGGCGTCGACGCGCCCATCCGGCGGGCGGCACTGCCGGTCGGCCTGCGCCACGACGCGCCAGAGGTCCAGCGACAGCCGGTCGCGCACCGACGCGGCGGCGCGGTGCAGGCGCTGCACGTTGGCGCGCAGGCTGTTGGGGTGGGCGGCGTCGAAGACGGCGGCGTGAAGCGCCGTGCGCAAGGCGCGCGGCGTCGTGCTGTCGGCGACCGAGGCCAGCTCGTGCGGCACCATGCCCATCCACGCGTGCAGGCGCAGCAGCACGCGCAGCTCCTCCGCCGCACCCGGCTGGCTGGCATCGGTCAGCCGGCACACGGCGGCGCGCAGCAGGCGCACCGTGCCCTCGCACCGCTCGGCGTAGCGGCCGAACCAGTAGAGCCCGTCGGCCACCCGGCTGGGCAGGTCGCCGGTCAGCGCCGGGCGGGAGTCCGGCGGACGGTGGTCGGTGCCGCGCGCGTGGTGGCCGGCGCCCGCCGTGCGGCCGGCGGCCAGCACCCAGGTGTCCTTGCTGCCGCCGCCCTGCTGGATGGAGACGGCCAGCCGCCCGGCCTCCGCCGACACGCGGGTCAGCCCGCCGGGCATCGCGACATAGCCGCCGGGCGTGGCGCACAGGAAGACGCGCAACACCAGCGGGCGCGGCTGCAGCCGGTCGTCCTGCCAGACGGGGGCGGTGGACAGCGACGGCCGCTCCTGCCCGACGAAGGCCCAGGGCGTGCGCTCGACGCGCGCCGCCAGTTCGTCGCGCGCCGCCGCCGACAGCGCCCCGCCGAACACCGGCTCCACGCCGGGCGCGCGGTGGGCCGGGGCGACCACCAGCCGGTCGAGGTTGGCCAGCACGTGCCGTCGCTCCTCCGGTTGCCCGCACCACCACACCGGGCGGTCGGGCAGCGTCAGGTCGCGGCCCGTCAGGTGCCGGCAGATGGTCGGCAGGAAGGGGCGCAGGGCCGGCGATTCCATCAGGCCGCTGCCCAGCGCGTTGGCGACCACGACGGTGCCGGCGCGCACCGCCTCCACCAGCCCGGCCACGCCCAGCGAGCTGTCGGCGCGCAGGCCCAGCGGGTCGGCGTAGTCCTCGTCCAGGCGGCGCAGGATGACGTGCACCGGCTCCAGCCCCGACAACGTCTTCAGGAACACCTGCCGGTCGCGCACCGTCAGGTCCTCGCCCTCCACCAGCGTGATGCCCAGCTGGCGGGCCAGGTAGACGTGCTCGAAATAGGTCTCGTTGTAGGGGCCGGGGGTGAGCAGGACGAGGCGCGGCCGGCCGGCGCGCGGCGCCAGCGCCAGCAGCGCGTCGCGGAACGCCGTGAAGAACGGCGCCAGCCGCTCCACCGCGCACTGGCGCAACGCGTCGGGCAGCACGCGGGTCAGCACCGCGCGGTTCTCCAGCGCATAGCCGCTGCCGCTCGGCGCCTGGGTGCGGTCGGACAGCACCCACCAGCGCCCGTCGGCGGCGCGGGCGAGGTCGGCGGCGTAGAAGTGCAGGTGCACGCCGCCGGGCAGGGGGATGCCGTGCACCGCGCGCTGGAAGGCCGGGTCGGCGTAGAGTGCGGCCGGCGGCACCAGCCCGTCGCGCAGCAGCGTCTGCGGCCCGTACAGGTCGGCCAGGACGGCGTTCAGCAGGGTGGCGCGCTGCACCAGCCCGTCCTCGATCACCCGCCATTCCTCGGCCGGGATGATCAGCGGCACCATGTCCAGCGGCCAGGGCCGCTCCATCCCCTGCGGATCGCCGTGGATGTTGTAGGTGACGCCGTTCTGGCGCAGCAGGCGGCGCGCCTCCTCCCACCGCTCGTCCATCACCTCCGGCGCCAGCGGGCCGAGGGAGCGCAGCAGCGCCTGCCAGTGCGGGCGCAGCCGGCCTTCGCCCGACACCATCTCATCGAACACCGGCCCGCCGTCGTAGCCCAGCGTGTAGGCGTCGCCGAACAGCGATCCCTGCCGGGCTTCGGCTATTCCGCTGGGTGTATCGGGAAAGGTGTGCGAGACGACCAAGGCGGAATCCGGACCAGATCGGCCGCGGCGCGCGGCCCGCGGCGAGTGTGAACGTCTTGTTGCACCGGCGCAAGCGCGGGCGGGCGCGCCGGGTGCCCCGGCGTTGCCGCGATGCAACGGTCGCGATGGACGCGCCGGGAAGGCGGAAATTTCCCTTCGAATCGATTATGATCCGCGTACAAGATTCGCGAACGCGTCGCACGGACGCCATTTTTGCCGCCGCGGGTGCGTGCAAGGGATCCCACCTCGCCATGGTGTCGCTGGCTGCTTCGTCCAACCAGGGTTCGCGCCGGGGCGCCGCCGATGCCGGCGGCTCGCGCGGCGTGGTGCACGGCAAGTACTTCAACTTCAACCCGCTGCCGCCGCCGCCGGACGTGCTGGGCAACCCGCTGGTCGTGCAGAACCTGCCCACCCACAAGCTGCCCAAGGAGACGTGGCGCAGCCGCATGCAGCGCATCCTGTCGCGCTTCCGCATCGGCCGGCAGTCGGCGACGACGCGCCTGCGCTGGAAGCTTCAGGACGTCACCGCCTCCGTCCTCGCCTCCGTTTCGCCCGCGGTGACCCTGCACGCCGAGCGGCGCGCGCAGGCCAAGCGCAACGGCACCGTCATCCCGGTGGTCATCATCCGCCACCCCTACCACCTGCGCCACGTGCTGGACATGCTGCCCCAGCTGCCCGACGCGGTGGGGGCGGAGCGCCGCTTCCTGGAGCTGATCCTCAGCCGCATCCTGCGCAAGTACGGCGAACAGATGGGCGCCGTGAAGGGCGGCGGCTTCTCCTTCGAGCACGAGGCCAAGGAATACTTCTACGCCGGCTTCCGCCTGGAGCGCGAGATCAAGAAGATCACCAATCCCGACGAGCGCTTCGCCGCACTGCAGAACATCTACAACGCCTACTTCCACGGCCGGAATTATTACTACTACGCGCTGCTGCGGCGGGAGCGGCTGGCGCCGGACAACAAGCTGTTCATGCTGTTCTCACGCGCCTGCTACTTCATGGCGCGGGTCGACTGGAGCGGCCAGTTGCTGGACAAGCCGAACCCGCGCTCGCTGCCCAACCGCGACGAGATGATGTTCTACCTCCAGCGCGACAAGACGGTGATCGGCCGCTACCGCTCCGACCCGGACTTCCAGCGCCAGGTCAAGGGCGTGCTGGACGCGTTCCCGACGTGACGGGCGTTACGCCGGCCATTCGTGCCGGAAACGCACGCGGCCGGTCAGCCGTTCGCCCGGTTCCAGAACCCGCACACCGGCGTCCGCCTCGTGCGGGCGGTTGACGGCGTCGGTCATGTGGGTCACCGGTTCCACGCACACGAAGTCGCCGCCCTTGGGCGCGTAGACGACCAGATGGCCGAACGGCCCCTCCGCCTCCAGCGTCAGGCGGCCGCGGCCGTCCGGCCAGTCGATCGCCGCGCGGCCGTTCCAGCCGGCGAAGCCGTTGTCGATGACGCACTCGTCCATCACCCGGCCGGCGGGAAAGTCCCATTCCGGCGGCGGGCAGGTGCGCGTGGTGGGCAGCATGCCGGCGTCGGTCAGCCACACGGAGCGCACGCCGGCCGTCAGCACCGTGCCCGGCGGCTTGGGGAAGTAGGGGTGCAGGCCGATGCCGGCCGGCATGGCGCCGTCGCCCTCGCCATCGCCCTCGTTCACCAGTTCCAAGTCGACCGTCAGCCCGTCGTCGCCCAGCGTGAGGATCTGCGTGGCGCGGTAGCTCCACGGCCAGTCACCCGCCGCGTGGCGGTAGGTGAGGCGCAGGCTGCCGGCCGACCGTCCCTCCACCGCCCACGGCTTCTCCCAGGCATGGCCGTGGATGGCGTGCGGGCACCCCGGCCGGTTCAGCGGCAGCGCCACCGTGCGCCCGCGGAACTGGAAACGCCCGCCGGCGACGCGGTTGGAAAAGGGCACCAGCGGAAAGCATCCGAGGTCGTTGGCCGCGTCGCCCGCCAGCGCCTCGGCACCGGCCGGGCGCAGCAGGTCGACCGGCCCGGCGGCCGTGTCGCGGGTCAGCCGCGCGATGGAGCCGCCGATGCGCGGGCTCACCACCGCCTCGAATCCGGCGTGGCGCAGGACCACCGTGTCCTGGCTGTTGGATTCCTGAATGACCGGGGCGTGGCTGTCGGGCATGGCGCGGCGTCTCGGTCCGGTGACGTATCTTCCCTTTGTCGCACATGCTGCGGTGCGAGAAAAGGGATACGCCGGCCCTGTACGAAAGGCGGAGCGGTGGCCTTTTCCCGGTTTCTTTCATGGAATAGCGGTGGCAAGTATACGTCCGCTTTACGGGTATCCCCGACAATACGGTGCGCGCCGGGCCGTCCGGCGCACATCCGCGCAGCGCTGAACAGGCATGGATCCCAAGACGATCAATCGACCGTCCACCCCGGCGCCGGGCACCGTCGGCACCATCGAGGATGTGGAGGTCTGCCAGACCCTGGCCGAATACCATGGCCTGCAGGGGCGCATCGTCATGGGCGCGGTGCTGCGCCAGTACCTGGACTCCGTGGTGCTGACGCCGACGGAGGTCATCCACGTCCACAAGGTGCTGAAGCCGGTGCTGGAGCAGGGGCAGCTGCTGGAGAACGCGCTGGTCCGCGTCTCCACCCTGCAGGCGCGGCTTCCCGGGCAGGACCCGCGCGCGCGCCGCATGGCGCTGCAGACCGCCGTGAACGAGACCCAGGCGCGCGCCCGCGCCGCCCAGCTGGCCTTCGCCGACCTGCCGCGCAACCGTCCGCCGATCGAAGTGATCCTCGCCCTTGAACCGGGCAAGAAGACGCCGACCGGCGACGTCGAATACGACATGCGGGTGGCGCTGGGCCTGGAACTGGCCGACCGGCGCAGCTGGATGGCCAAGCTCGACCGCCTCATCGAACTTCTGCAGTGGGAGCGGGACGAGCGGCTGACGGCGGCGGTCGACGGGCTGATCGCCGACGTGCTGTGCTCGGTCGCCGCCGTGCACGACCTGTACGGCGGCCCGCTGACGCCGGGGCAGGCGGTGCTGCGCCTGTGCGAGCTGGTGCTGGGCCGCACCACCACGGCGCCGGCCATGGGGCCGAACCGCGTGGGCGTGCTGAACGCCATGTTCCGCCAGGGCAAGCTGCCGCAGTCGCGCACGGCGATCCTGGACCGCATCCGCCGCACGCTGCGCGCGCCCCAGACTCTGGGCCGCGCAGCCGGGGACCAGGAAGCCGACATCCTGAAGGCCGTCATGGCCCACCTGCTGACGCGCACTGGCGTGGTGGGCGAGGGGCCGATGGCGGAGGCGCTGACCATCCGCTATTCCCGCCGGCTCCAGCAGGGCGGGGCCAGCGCCTTCCGCCTGTCCATGCTGGGCATCGCCGAATCCCTGGGCGACCTGTTCAGCCGCCTGCACTACCTCACCGCCGTGTCCGGCGTCGCGGCGGCCGAGCGGCACCGGGGCGAGATCGTCGACTGCATCGAGGCGGCGCTCGGCAACGAGATGCTCGTCGAGAACATGGTCCTGCACACGCCGGACGTGGCGCTGATCCGCGAATCCATCGCCGGTGCGGCCGAGGCCATCGCCCGCTCCGGCCTGCCGGAGGAGGTGCAGCCGCGCCTCGCCCTGCGGCTAGCCGGCGTGGTGGACGACTTCGCCCAGCGCGGCCGTCTGGTGCAGCGCATGCGCCAGATCGAGCCGGTGCTGCGCCGCCGCATCATCCGTCTGGCCGAGCTGGCGACCTCCGGCCTGATGCGCGACGACGGCGCGCTGCCCCTGCTGCGCCAGCACGTGCTGGAGGTGGTCAAGCAGCCGCAGTTCCAGATGGACCTCGTGGCGCAGCAGAACTCCGAGGTGGCGCAGGCCGAGATCCGCCGCTTGTACGAGCTGCTGGACAAGCTGCGCCAGGGCGCGCCGCCGCCGGTCGCCACATCGCCCACGGCGCCCACGGCGTCCAAGTCTCCGCCCAATTCGTCACCCCTGGGGACCGTGGCCGTGCCGGCGCCCCCGCCGCCGGCCGCGACGCGCGCCGTCACCGTGGCGACCGCCGCCGTTCCCGCCCCCCTTGGACGCCCGGCACCCACGCTGGTCCTGGACGACGCGCGCTGCCCGAACTGCTTCGAGGCGAAGCCGCCGCGCGAGGCCTGCGCCGCCTGCGGCTACCCGCAGCGCAGCGACAACCGGGCCGGCGTGCACCTGATGCCGGGCACCGCGCTGCACGGCCGCTACCTGACCGGGCGGGTGCTGGGGCAGGGCGGCTTCGGCGCCACCTACCTGGGCTGGGACGACCGGCTGCATGTCAAGGTGGCGGTGAAGGAGTTCTACCCGGCCAACCTGATCACCCGCGCGCCGGGCGGCAGCGGCATCGTCCCCTTCTCCGACGAGCACGCCAAGGGCTTCGCCGCCGGGCTCGGCAAATTCCTGGAGGAGGCGCGGCTGCTGGCCCGCATGCGCGACGTCAAGGAGATCGTCGGCGTCCAGGACTTCTTCGAAGAGAACGGCACGGCCTACCTGATCATGGAACTGCTGGAGGGCCGCACCTTCAAGCGCTACGTCGCCGAGAGCGGCGGCCGGATCGATCCCAAACGCGCGCTGTCCATCCTGTCGCCCGTCATGAAGGCGCTGCAGGCGGTGCACGACCAGGGGCTGATCCACCGGGACGTCAGCCCCGACAACATCTTCATCACGACCACCGGCGAGCGCAAGCTGCTGGACTTCGGCGCCGCGCGGCAGGCGGCGGGCGACTCGGGCATGACGGTGATCCTCAAGCCCGGCTACGCCCCGCCCGAACAATATTCGCAGGAAGGCCGGCAGGGGCCGTGGACGGACGTCTACGCCATGTGCGCGACGCTCTACTGCGCCGTCGCCGGCAAGGCGCCGCCGGACGCCACCACCCGCTTCATGAACGACGTGGTGCCGAAGCCCTCGACGCTCGGCGTCGCCATGCCGCCCGCCTTCGAGAAGGCGCTGCTCTCCGGCCTCGCCATGCGCCACCAGGAACGCCCGCAGAGCATGCGGGACCTGCTGAAGGTGCTGACGGCGGCACTGGGGTGAGGAATTGACGTTGGAACGCTCCCCTCACGACCACTCCCGCACCATCAGCATGCGCGTGTAGGCATGGCGGAAGCCCAGCGCGCGGACGGTGCGTTCCGACGTGCCGCCCGGCGCGGTGGCGACGCAGGCGATGTCGCACCCTGCGGCCGACGCCGCCGCCAGGGCGGCGCCGAGCAGGGCACGGTTGACGCCGCGGTTGCGGAACTCCTCGCGCGTGCTGGCGGAGAAGACCAGCCCCAGCCCGTCGCGCACGGCCAGCGCCACCGCGCCGGCCGGCGTGCCGTCGACATAGGCCAGCAGGCCGCGCACGCTCGGGCGCTGCATGGTGAGGCGGGCGAGGCGCAGGGCCGGCAGGTCGGCCGGCAGGGCGTCGCGCCCGAAGAAGCCCCGGGCGACCGTCGACGCCCATGATTCGGCGTCCGCCGGGGTGGATTCGGCGACGGTGACGCCGGGAACCTGCGGCGCCGGCTCGGCCGGGGCAACGGCGCGGACGTGGGTGTTGAGCACCCGGCCGACGGCGTATCCGCGGGGACCCAGCGCGTCGACCAGCGACCGGTCGGCGAGCGGGCAGAGGTCGATGGCGGGGTCCAGGCCGCGGTCCCGGTAGAAGGCCTCGACCGCCGCGATCTCCGAATCGGCCACCGCCCGTCCCATGCCGAGGCCGACCGCGCGGTTGACCGGCATGGAGGGCGCCAGGAACACGGCGCATCCGCCGGCCACGGCCAACGCCGCCGCGCCGCCGTCCGGATCGGTGTGCCGGGACGTCTCCACCACCTCCAGGGCGGCGGCCGTCTCGGCCCCCTCGATCCGGCGGGCCAGCAGCGGGTCGGCGAAGAGCATGGCCGGCGGCTTTCCACGACGCGTTTACTTGGCGTCCGCCGCGACCTGCATCTTGACGATCTTGTCGGGGTCGGTGACCTGGCCGTTGCGGGCCTGGCTGCCCTTCTTGATGTTGTCCACGAACTCCATGCCCTCGGTGACCTTGCCCCAGACGGTGTACTGGCCGTCCAGGAACGGGGCCGCGGCGAAGCAGATGAAGAACTGGCTGTCGGCGCTGTTCGGGTCCATGGCGCGGGCCATCGACAGGGTGCCGCGCACGTGCGGCTCCTTGTTGAACTCGGCCTTCAGCTTCTTGCCCGAGCCGCCGGTGCCGGTGCCCGTCGGGTCGCCGGTCTGCGCCATGAAACCGTCGATCACGCGGTGGAAGACGACGCCGTCGTAGAAGCCCTGGCGCGTCAGCTCCTTGATGCGGGCGACGTGGTTGGGGGCGAGGTCGGGGCGCAGCTCGATGACGACGCGGCCGTCCTTGAGGTCAAGGTACAGGGTGTTTTCTGGATCCAAGGCGAAGGCCTCCCCTACAAGGAAAAAGACGCTTATCAGCGCCATCACGATGGTGCGCGTGAACCGCAACATTCGAAACTCTCCGATCTGTCGAGTCCGCGGGCGGACGATAGGGGAAACCGGCGGCGATGCAAAGCCGGGCGAAGGGGTGGGGTGCGCGGCTCACCCCGCCGCGCGCACCGACGGTGCGGCCGGCGGCGCCTCGCCGAACCACGCGGCGACGCGCCGCGCGGATTCGGCCGGCAGCTTCAGGCCCAGCTTGGTGCGGCGCCACAGCACGTCCTCGGCCGTCGCCGCGAACTCGCGCTCGGCTAGGAACCGCAGTTCCGCCGCCGTCAGGCCGTTGCCGAAGTCTTCGCCCAGGTCGGCCCAGCGCGCGGCCCCCTCGACGATCTCCGCCGCGCGCGTGCCGTACAGCCGACACCAGCGGCGCGCCACGGTGGGCGACAGCCAGGGATGCGCCTGATGGAAGGCCGCCGTGAAGGCGCCGGGGTTGCCGTCCGGCAGGTCGCCGCCGGGCAGGACGGCGCCGTGCGTCCACGGGGCCTGAAGCGCATAGATGAAGGGTCGCAGCCGGTCCAGCGCGGCTTCGGCGACGCGCCGGTGGTTGGTCAGCGTGCCGCCGTGGACGCTGATCAGCGGCGGCGCGTCGGTGCCGGCGTCCACGTCGAACCGGCAGTCGCCGGTCAGGGTGGGGTCGTCGGGGGCGCCGGCGGGCAGGGGGCGCAGGCCGGCGAAGGTGTGCACCACCTCGGTCGGGCGCACGGCGTGGGTGAAGTAGCGGTTCACCGCGTCGCGCAGGTAGATGACCTCCTCCGGCGTGATGCGCACGTCGCCGGGGTCGCCGTCGAACGGCACGTCGGTGGTGCCGACCAGCGTGAAGTCGCCCTCGTAGGGGATGGTGTAGACGGTCCGCCGGTCCGCCGTCTGCAGGATGAAGGCGTGGTCGCCGTCGTAAAGGCGCGGGATCACCAGATGGCTGCCCTTGGCGAAGCGCGGCCGCTCGCGCACCGGCCGGCCCAACGTCTCGCCCAGCACCCGCGTCGCCCAGGGGCCGGCGGCGTTCACCAGGATGCGCGCCCGCACGGCGCTCTCCCCGCCGCCGCGCCGGTCGAGCAGGCGCACGGTCCACAGCCCCTCCTCCCGCCGTGCCGACAGCGCGTGCGTGCGCGTGCGGATCTCCGCCCCGCGCGCCTGCGCGTCCACGGCGTTCAGCACCACGAGGCGCGCGTCGTCCACCCAGGCCCCGGAATAGGCGAAGGCCTGCCGCAGCGCCGGCTTCAGCCCGCGCCCGCGCGGGTCGCGCTCCAGGTCCAGGCTTTCCGTGCCGGGCAGGGCGCCGGCGCGGTCCAGCCGGTCGTACAGGAACAGGCCGGTGCGAATCACCCAGGCCGGGCGCGTCATCCCGTCGTGCGGCGCCACGAAGCGCATCGGGCGGACGATGTGCGGCGCCGTGCGCAGCAGCACGTCGCGTTCCGCCAGCGCCTCGCGCGCCAGCCGGATCTCGCCGCGCTCCAGATGGCGCAGGCCGCCGTGCACCAGCTTGCTGCTGGCCGAGGAGGTGGCCGACGCCAGGTCGTCCTGTTCGACCAGCAGGACCTTCAGCCCGCGGCCCGACGCGTCGCGGGCGATGCCCGCGCCCGTGATCCCGCCACCGACGACCAGAAGGTCGTATGTCTCACTCGTCATCCTCGCCTCCCAGATGCGGCGGGAAGATAATGGTGCGAAGAAACGTTCACAATGTCGGTCACAATGATGCCGGTGGAGTGCTGAGGTGCGGGCGCGCGTTGCAATACCGGTTCTGATGGTGGGAGCGGTCCTCCTCGCCGTGGTGGCGTGGTGGCCGGCGCTGCTGGCGGGTGCCCTGGCGCTGGCGCTGCACCGTGCCGGTTTCCCGGACGCCGCCGTGACGGTCACCGCCGCCGGCCTGTCCGAAACCGAAATCAGCCTACGCCTGGATGCGGCCGGGGAAAACCGGATTGAGCGCATGACCGTCGGTCACCCCGTGGGCGGCCTGCTGCACGGCCGCCTCGCGCGCATCGCCGTGGAGGGGCTGCGCCTGAAGCTGCCGCTGCCGCTGCCGCTGAACGGGGCCGCGTCTTCGGGCGGCGGCGGCGGCCCCGTCGGCGATCCGGCCGGTGATCCGCCGGGGTTGCCCGCCGACTCCGTGGTCGTCGAGGATGCCGTGGTGACGCTGCCCGGCGGCGCCCTCACCGTGCGCGGCATGGCCGAGGCGGCCGGCGACGCCGTCACCGCGATCGTCGCCGCCGAGGCGGGGGACGTGGCGGCCGCCGCCGCCCTGCTCGGCGTCGAGTCGCCGGTGCGTGGCGCCGGCCGGTTGAGCGCCGTGCTGCGCGGCCGCCGCGACGGCGGCGCGTGGTCCCTGTCGCCGGACGGCTGCGCCACCCTGACCCTGGACGACCTGCGGGTGGCCGGCGAACGCGTCGCCGCCGCCAAGGGCCTGTGCCTGAAGGCGCCGGACGACGGGCCGGCGCTGGTCCTGTCGGGCGCCGGGCTGACGGCGCGCCTGATCGCCGAATCCGACCGGATCGCCCTGCCGGACCGCAAACTCGCCGCCGACGGCGTGGCGGCGACCGCGGCGCTGGAGGCCGGGCGGTTGACCGTCGATGCCACCGTCAAGGCCTTGCGCAGCACCCTGGGTCCGCCGCCCTTCGCGCCGCTGGCCGTCACCCTGCGGGCCGAGCGCGCGGGCGACGCGCCGCTGTCCTTCACCGCCGAGGCCAAGGGGCCCGCCGGCACCGTCGTCGAGGTGACCGGCGCGCACGACCTCGCCGCCGGGACCGGCCATGCCGAGGCGCGGCTGAAGCCCGTCACCTTCCGTCCCGACGGCCCCGGCCCGGCGCAGATCTTCCCCCGCCACGGCGCGCGGGTGAGCGGCGCGGCCGGCCGCGTCGCCGGCAAGGGACGGCTCGACTGGGGGCGGCTCGACTGGGGCGGCGGCCTGCGCTCCTCCGGCGAGCTGCTGCTGGAGAACCTGTCGGCCACCGTCAGCCCCGTCGCCGTCACCGGCCTCAGCGGCGTGGTGCGGCTCAGCAGCCTCGTGCCGCCGGTGGTGCCGGCGGGGCAGGTGCTGGCGGTGAAGCTGCTGGACGTCGGGTTGCCGCTGACCGACGGCGTGGTGCACGTGGGCCTCAAGCGCTCCGGCCGCCTCGACGTCGACCGGGCGGAGTGGCGCTGGGCCGGCGGCGTGGTGCGCGCCAAGCCGTTCGAGATGCCGCTCGACGCGCCCAGGGGCACGGTGGAACTGGAAGCCGAAGGGCTCAACCTCGGCCACGTGCTGTCCATCGCCGCGGTGGACGGGCTGCACGGCGAAGGCACGCTGAACGGCACGCTGCCCCTGCGCATCGCCGCCGACTCCGTGCGCGTCGAGGACGGCGTGCTGGAGGCGGCCGGCCCCGGCACGCTGCGCTACGATCCCGAGCTGCCGCCCGCCTTCCTGGAGGGCGACCCCGGCAGCCCGACCGGCATGCTGCGCGGTGCCTTGACCGACTTCCGCTACGACACGCTGAAGCTGACCGTCAACGGCACGGCCGGCGGCGACATGGCGGTGAAGCTGGCCATCCACGGCGCCAACCCGACGTTCTACGATGGCTATCCGGTCGCCCTTAATCTAAACCTGAGCGGCGCGCTCGACCGGATCCTGCGCCAGAGCCTGGACGCCTATCGCATCCCCGACGCGGTCCGCGACCGCATGATGGAGTTCGACAAGACCACGCCATGACGACGACCCGCCTCCGCCGCGCGCTCGCCGCCGGATCCCTCGTTGCGGCCACCGCCGCCTGCGCGCCCACCGTGAAGATCGAGGCGCCGGACAAGCCCATCGAGATCAACCTGAACATCAAGATCGAGCAGGAGGTCCGCGTGAAGCTCGACCGCGACCTGGACAAGGCCTTCCAGGAGGATCCGGCCCTGTTCGGAACGGCTCCCACCAAGGGGAAGGCGCAATGAGGCGGCTTCTCGGACCCCTGGCGGTCGTGCTGCTGCTGGGTGCGGCATCGCCCGCCCTGGCGCAGGATTCGCTGGCCGCCGCCAAGGCGGCCGGGCAGGTGGGCGAGCGGCCGGACGGTCTGGCCGGCGCCGTGCCGGGCGCCCCGCCGCCCGTGCAGGCGCTGGTGCAGCAGGTGAACGCCCAGCGCCTCGCCCGCTACCGCGAGATCGCCCAGGGCAACGGCGTGCCGCTGGACGCCGTGCAGGCCCGCGCCGGCGAACGCCTGATCAGCCAGACCCCCGCCGGCCAGTACGTGATGACCGGCGCCGGCCGCTGGGTGAAGAAGTAGGCCTGCCGTGACCGACGCCGCCGGCCTCCTCGCCGCCGCCGACGCCGACCGGCGGGCCGGCCGGCTCGACGCCGCCGTGGCCGGCTACCGGCGCGTCCTGGCGCTGGCGCCGGGGCAGGGGATGGCGCTCGCCGGATTGTTCGCCGCCCTCGACGCGCTGGACCGGCCCGGCGCGCCGGAGGAGGCGGTGGCCCGCTCCAACCGCGCCGAGGCGCTGCGCCGCCAGGGCCAGCTCGACCTTGCCGAGGCGGAGCACCGCGCGGCGCTGGCGTGGCTGCCGGACTTCGGCGGCGTCCGCTTCAACTACGCCGTCCTCCTGCACGCCCGCGGCCGCACCGCCGAGGCGGCGGAGCAGTACCGCGCCGCCGTCCGCCTGATGCCCGCCTTCGCCCCGGCGCACAGCAACCTGGGCGCCGTGCTCAAGGAACTCGGCCGCCACGGCGAGGCGCTGGGCGCGCTCCGCGAGGCGGTGCGGCTGGCGCCGGACCTTCTGGCGGCGTGGCTGAACCTGGGCGCCGTGCTGAAGGAACTCGGCGACCCGGCCGGCGCCGCCACCGGCTTCCGCGCCGCCCTGGCGCTGAACCCGGCGCTGGCCGAGGCGCACGCCAACCTCGGCCAATTGTGCCGGGAGGCCGGCGACCCGCCCGCCGCCGCCGCCGCCTTCGAACGCGCCCTGGCTATCGGCCTGCCCGACGCAGGCGGGGTGCTGGCGCAGCTGGTCCAGCAGCGCCGCCACCTCTGCCGCTGGGACGGGCTGTCGGCGCTGTCGGCGCGGCTGGTCCGCGCGGTGGCGGACGGCACGACGCAGCAGGCGCACCCCTGGATCTTCCTGGGCGAGGGCGCCGGCCCGGCGGCGGAACTCACCTGCGCCCGCCGCTACACCGCGTGGCGCACGCGCAGCGTCACGCCCCTGCCACCGCTCCCGCCCGGCGCCGCCAAGCCGCGCCTGCGCATCGGCTACCTGTCCGCCGACTACCACGAGCACGCCACCGCCCTCCTGATCGCCGAACTGATCGAGCGGCACGACCGCGCGCGGGTGGAGGTCGTCGGCTACTCCTACGGCCCGGACGACGGCGGCGCGCTGCGGGCGCGCCTGAGGCGCGGCTTCGACCGCTTCGTCGACCTCGCTCTGGAGCCGCACGCCGCCGCGGCGCGGCGCATCCGCGCCGACGGCGTGGACATCCTGGTCGACCTGAAGGGCCATACCCAGGGCGCCCGGCCGGAAATCCCCGCCTTCCGCCCGGCGCCGGTGCAGGCCCACTGGCTGGGCTATCCCGGCAGCATGGGCGCCGATTTCATCGACTACGTCATCGCCGACGCGGTGACCGCCCCCGCCGCCCTGCAGCCGCATGTCGCCGAGCGCATCGTCCGCCTGCCCGGCTGCTACCAGCCGAACGACCGCACGCGCCTGATCGCCGGGACACCGTCCCGCGCCGCCTGCGGCCTGCCGGCGCAGGGCTTCGTCTTCTGCTGCTTCAACGCGGCCTACAAGATCAACGCCGCCATCTACGCCGTGTGGATGCGCCTGCTCACCGCCGTGCCCGGCAGCGTCCTGTGGCTGCTGGAAGGCCATCCGGAGGCCGCCGCCAACCTGCGGTGCGAAGCGGCGGCGCGCGGCGTCGACCCGGCCCGGCTGGTGTTCTCGCCGCGCCTGCCGCCGGCCGAATATCTGGCCCGCTGCCGGCTGGCCGACCTGTTTCTCGACACGCTTCCGGTGGGCGCCCACACCACGGCCAGCGACGCGCTGTGGGCCGGGCTGCCGGTGCTGACGGTGCGGGGAGACGCCTTCGCCGGCCGCGTCGGCGCCAGCCTGCTGCGCGCTGTCGGCCTGCCCGAACTGGCCGTGGAGTCGCTGGACGCCTACGAGGCGGCGGCGTTGCGCCTCGCGGCCGATCCCGCCGCCCTGGCCGCGATCAAGGAACGGCTCGCGGCCGGACGGGAGAGCGCCATCCTGTGGGACACCGACCGCCTCGCCCGCGACCTGGAACGCGCCTACGCCGCCCTGTGGGCCATCCACGCCGCGGGCGAACCGCCGCGCGCCATCGACGTGCCGGACGCGTAACGTTGGGTTTTCGCTGCCCCCCTTACGGGAACGGGCAGCGATCCGCCGTCACGTCCACGAACGAGCGCGGACCGGCGGTGAAGTTGAAGCGGTACTCGTTGCGCTCCACCACCACCGACTGGTGCAGCGGCAGCACGCCGCTCACCACCGTCTCCTTGCCGCCCAGGGCGGTGATGCGGATCTTCACCGGCTGGCCGGGGTCGAACCAGCTCTCCGGCTGGCCCTGGGCGTTGCGCGAGGACTGGCCCTCGCCGGTCACGGTGATGGCGTTGTTGGCGAAACCCAGCGACTTGTTGCCGGTCTTCAGCAGCGGCGTGGCCAGCACCAGGCGCTTGTTCTCCGGCTGCTGGCAGTCGCGCGGGTTCTCGGTGGCGCGGATCACGAAGGCCAGCCGCGCCGGATCGACGCCGGCCTTCAGCCGCTCGCCGACGATCTGCACCAGCTTGGCCAGTTCGCCCGTCGGCACCTCGTTGCGCAGGCGCTGCTCCATCTCGGCGGTGCGCGCCTCGGCCACGCGGGCGGCGTGCTGCATCTGCGTGGCGACGAGCTGCAGCTGCTCCTTCTGCGACGACAGCGACGTGACCTCCTCGCGCAGGATGGCGTCGCGGCTCTTCACCTGTTCCATGCCCATGCGGTGGGCGAACAGCGCCACGGCCAGCACGACGCCCAGCGCGAACGCCACCTTGGCAAAGCCGGCGAGGGCACGGCGGCGGTAACGCCGTTCGTAATCGTATCGTCCCAGGGACATCTGCGTCGGTTCCGGTCGGGCGGGGCCAAGCTCGGGCGGGCCCTATGGCTACCGGCATCGCCGCCGGGTTTCAACCCCCAAGGGCTGTGCTACATAGGGCGCCCGTGACAAGGCTGGGATGAGCGCGCATGCCGATGAAGGCCCTTCTGCTGGACCGCGACGGGGTGGTGAACGTCGACCACGGGTACGTGTGCAGCGTCGACCGCTTCGCGTTCGTCGATGGCATCTTCGCCCTGGCGCGGCGCGCCGTCGACCGCGGCTACCGCGTCGCCGTGATCACCAACCAGTCGGGCATCGCCCGCGGCTATTACACGGAATCCGACTTCCACGCCCTGTCCCGCTGGATGGGTGCGGAGTTCGAGCGGCATGGCGTGACCCTTGCCGGGGTCTTCCATTGCCCCTACCACGCGGTCGGCATTGCGTCGCCCTACAGCCGCGAAAGCTTCTGGCGCAAGCCCAACCCAGGCATGATCCTGGAG
>NZ_DASPMG010000219.1:0-27123 GCF_035627195.1 Azospirillum sp. | reverse complement strand
GAACATCCTGATCTCCGGCGGCACGGGGTCGGGCAAGACGACGCTGCTGAACGCGCTGTCTCAGCTGATCGACCATACCGAGCGCATCGTCACCATCGAGGACGCGGCCGAGCTGCAGCTCCAGCAGCCGCACGTGGTGCGGCTGGAGACGCGCCCGCCCAACCTGGAAGGGCACGGCGAGATCACCATGCGCGATCTGGTGAAGAACGCGCTGCGCATGCGCCCCGACCGCATCATCCTGGGCGAGGTGCGCGGGTCGGAGGCGGTGGACATGCTGCAGGCCATGAACACCGGCCACGACGGATCGCTGGGCACCATCCACGCCAACCGCCCGCGCGAGGCGCTGACCCGCCTGGAGAACATGTTCGGCATGGCCGGGCTGAACATGCCGTCCAAGGCGGTGCGCACGCAGATCGCCTCGGCCCTTCACCTGATCGTGCAGATCAGCCGCATGCGCGACGGCATCCGCCGCGTCACCCACATCAGCGAGGTGATCGGCATGGAAGGCGACGTCATCACCATGCAGGACCTCTTCACATACGAGTTCAAGGGCGAGCGCCCGGACGGCCGCCTGATGGGCGAGTTCAAGGCGGCCGGCGTGCGCCCCAACTTCCTGCCGAAGGCCGCCTACTACGGCCTCGACAAGGCGCTGCTGGAGGCGATGTGATGGCGAGCGTGGGCGGAATCCCCGTGGTCGCCCTGCTGGCCGGCGCGGGGGCGTTCCTGGCCGTCCTGCTGTTCGGGCTGGCCTTCATCGGCGGCAGCGACAAGGAGCTGAAGCGCCGCGTCGCCCGCGTCGGCGCGGAGGGGCAGAAGGGGCGGCGCGCGAGCGTGGCGGGCAAGGCGGCGTCGCTGCGCCTCGACCGGGCGGACAGTTCCAACGCGACGCTGGACCGGCTGGTCAAGGCGCTGGTCCCCAATCCCGAGCGCATCCGGGAGCGTCTGGCGCGCACTGGGCGGCGCATCCCGTTGGGCCAGTACGTGGCCGCCAACCTGCTGATCGCGGCGGTGGCGTGGGCGGCGCTGTCGCTGGTGTTGCCGGCGCCGCTGCCGCTGACGCTGGCGGTCGCCGTCGGGCTGGGCGTGCCGCACGTCGTGGTGAAGGTGATGGGCGACCGCCGGGTGGCGGACTTCGTGGCGCAGTTCCCGGACGCCATCGACCTGATCGTGCGCGGCCTGCGCTCCGGCCTGCCGGTCACCGAATCGATCAACGCGGTGGCGCGCGAGCTGCCCGACCCGCTGGGCACCGAGTTCCGCCGGGTGGGCGACGCCGTGCGCCTGGGCCAGTCGCTGGACGCCGCGCTGTGGGACGTGGCGAAGCGCATCGACACGCCGGAGTTCCGCTTCCTCATCATCGCCATGGCGATCCAGCGGGAGACCGGCGGCAATCTGGCCGAGACGCTGGGCAACCTGTCCGACCTGCTGCGCAAGCGCCGGCAGATGAAGATGAAGGTCCGCGCCCTGTCGTCGGAGGCGCGGGCCAGCGCCTACATCGTCGGTGCCCTGCCGTTCCTGATGTTCGGCGCCATCAGCATCCTGAAGCCGGACTACGCGGCCATCTTCCTGGAAGACCCGCGCGGTCAGGTCATGGGGGCCATCGCGCTGGGCATGATCATCGCCGGCGGGCTGGTGATGGCGAAGATGGTGAGGTTCGACATATGAGCCCCGACGCGCTGATCGCCGGCCTGACGCCGGAAGACCTCGCCGCGTGGCTGTCCGGGCTGGCGGCGTTCGCCGTGGTGGTGCTGGTCTGGAACGCCTTCGTCGAGCGCGACCCGCTGGCGTCGCGCCTGAAGGCGCTGCAGCAGCGGCGCGACGCGCTGAAGGGCGATCTGGCGCGCAGCGTGCGGCGCGCGGAGCGGCCGGCCGGGCACGTCGGGCTGATGCGGCGCGTCGTCGACCAGTTCCGCATGGCCGGCGGCAAGACGGCGGAGCAGGCGGCGGCCAAGCTGTCCGCCGCCGGCTATCGCGGCAAGGACGCGATGACCGTCTACCTGTTCGCCAAGATCTGCCTGCCGGTGCTGGTCGGCGGCGGCGCCGTCGGCGTGATCTACGGGCTGCAACCGGTGGCGCTGGAGGGCGCGCAGGCGCTGGGCGGCTGCCTGATCGCCGCCTTCCTCGGCTCGATGCTGCCGGAATACTACCTGCGCTATGTGGCGGGCAACCGGCAGACCGTCATCCGCCGGGCGCTGCCCGACGCCTTCGACCTGCTGGTCATCTGCGCGGAAGCCGGCCTGAGCCTCGACGCCGCGTTCGAGCGCGTCGCCCGCGAGATGGGCGAGGCCTGCCCGGAACTGGCGGAGGAGATCGGCCTGACCTCGGTCGAGCTGGGCTTCCTGCCCGACCGCGGCAAGGCCTTCCAGGGGCTGGCCGAGCGCGTGCCGCTGCCCGGCGTGCGCGCGCTGGTCACCACGCTGGTGCAGACGGAGCGCTACGGCACGCCGCTGGCGCAGTCGCTGCGCGTGCTGGCCGGCGAGATGCGCACCGAGCGCATGCTGAAGGCCGAGGAGAAGGCGGCCCGCCTGCCGGCCATCATGACCGTGCCGCTGATGGTGTTCATCCTTCCGCCGCTCTTCATCGTCCTCGTCGGCCCGGCCATCCTGCGCACCGTCGACACGTTTTCCCGCATGTGACGCCGGGTGCTACAGTCGGCGCGGGCAGTCGGCGCGGATGGATGGCGGGAGCGGGTATGGGCGGCACGTGGCGGACGGTGATTGTGGGGCTGGCGGTGGCGGCCATGGCGCTGGCCTGGGTCGGCGTCGACGCCGTGCAGCGGGCGAGCCCCGGCGTGGGTCCCGGCGTGGGCGAGGACCGCGACGCCGCGTACGCCGTCATCGGCGCGCTGGGGCTGGGCGTCCTGGCGCTGTGGGTGGTGTTCACCCGCCTGTCCCGCCATTTCCGCGACATCGGGCAACTGGACGGCGACCTTGGCGCGCTGCGCGGCCGGGGCGAGCTGCCGGCCGGCTGGCAGGGGCGGAGCGACGAGCTGGGGCGCCTCGCCGCCGCGGTGGGCGACCTGCTGCGCCGCGACCGGCGCGCCGGCGGGCGCGGCGAGGACAAGCTGGCGGCGGTCGTCGCCGCGCTGGAGGAGCCGGTGCTGCTGCTCACCGACACCGGACGCATCGCCGCGCTGAACGGGCCGGCGTCGCGGATGCTGGGGACGGTGGTGGCGCCGGGCATGGACGTCTACGACCTGCTGGACCGGCCGGAGCTGTTCCGCGCCATCGAACGCGCGCGCGACGCCGGGCAGCCGGTATCGGCGGTGCTGCGCCGCAACGACGGGCGGGAGTTTCCGGCGCGCGTCGCCGACCTGGGCCTGCAGGCCGGCGTGGCGATCGTCGTGCCGTTGCGGGCCTCCGACGTGCGCGCCCTGCTGCCGCCGGAAACCGGCGTCCGCCGGGCCGCCAGGGCGCCGCACCTGGGCGACGGCGAGCCGCTGGGCGCCGTGCCGCTGGTGGCGCTGTCGGTGGCGACGGATACGGCCGGCCGTGTCACCGGGGTGGGCACCGTGCGCCTGTCGGGCGGGCGGGTGTTCCGCACCGTGTCGCTGGACCTGACGCTGGACCCCGGCGAGGGCGTACCGCCGCCCGGCGCCCGGCCCTTCGCCGACGCGTGGCCGGTGATCGCCGAGGCGCTGCGCAACGTCGCCGTGGCGGGCCTGGACGCGGAGGCGGCGCTGGCCGCCCTGGCGGGGGAGGTGGAGCGGGCCGGCCTGCCGCCGTTCGACCCGCCGCCGGCGCTCGACCTCGGCCGCATCGCGGCGGCGCTGGACCCGGCCCTGGCCGGGCTGGACCCGGCGCGGCTGGCGGCGGCGCTGGGCGTCGTGCACGAGGACGGGCCGGCCGGCGCCCCGCTCGCGCTGCTCACCGCCGAGATCGCCGCCGCCCTTCTGCTGCGCCTGGACGCGCAGGGTGTGCGCACGCTGGGCGAGGCGCGGGCGCTGGCGCCTTCTCCCTCCCCGCCTCCGGCGGAGGAGGGAAGCCCGCGTGAATTCTCGCCAGATCTTTGATCCGGCCGCATTCGAGGCGCCGTCAGGCGACGCCGCGCAGCTCTTCCGCACTCTGCAGGTCGACGCTGACCAGCTGCGACACGCCGCGTTCGGCCATGGTGACGCCGAACAGGCGGTTGACGCGGGCCATGGTCAGGCGGTGGTGGGTGATGATCAGGAACCGCGTGTCGCCCTCGCGCGCGATGTCGTCGACAAGGTCGCAGAAGCGGCCGACGTTCGCTTCGTCCAGCGGGGCGTCCACCTCGTCCAGCACGCAGATCGGCGCGGGGTTGGAGCGGAAGACGGCGAACAGCAGCGACAGCGCCGTCAGCGCCTGCTCGCCGCCCGACAGCAGGGAGAGGTTCTGCAGCTTCTTGCCCGGCGGGCTGGCGTAGATCTCCAGGCCGGATTCCAGCGGGTCCTCGGCGTTCACCAGCTCCAGGTGCGCCTTGCCGCCGCCGAACAGGCGGATGAACAGCTCCTGGAAATTGCGGTTCACCACGTCGAAGGAGGCCACCAGCCGCTCGCGCGCCTCGCGGTTCAGGCTGCCGATGCCCTGGCGCAGGCGGGCGATGGCGGCGATCAGGTCCTCGCGCTCGGCCTGGAGGCCGGTGATCTGCTGCTCCAGCTCGCTTGCCTCCAGCTCGGCGCGCAGGTTGACCGGGCCCATGCCCTCGCGCTCGCGCACCAGTTTTTCCAGGCGCTGTTCCACGCCGGTGGCGTCGGGCAGGGGTTCGTCCTCGGCGATGCCGGCGGCGGCGCGGGTCTGTTCGGGGGCGCAGTCCAGCCGTTCGGCGATGCGCTCGGTCAGCGTCTGGCCCTGCTGCACGGCGGCCTGCACCGCGGCCTCGGCGTGCGCGCGGGCTTCGCGGGCGTCGGACAGGCCGGCTTCGGCGGATTTGAGCGCCTTCTCGGTCTCGGCCAGCCGGTTCTCGGCCTCGGCCAGCGCCTCGATGGCGCGCTTGCGCACCCGCTCGGCCTCGCTGATGCGGGAGAGAAGCTCCTGCCGTTCTTCGACGATCTCGGCCGGGCGGCCGGCCAGCTGGTCCATCTCCGCCGACAGGGCGTCGGCGCGCGCCCGCAGCTCCTCCACGCGGCCGCCCGCCCCCTGGGAGCGGGTGGACCAGGAGGACTTCTCGTGCTCGATGGCGTTCAGGCGCTGGCGGCGCGACTGCGCCTCGCGGGTCAGGCGGTCCAGGGCGTTCTGCCGCTCGGCCGCGGTGGTGCGGTGCTCGGCCACGGTGGCGCGCAGGTCGTTCAGCCGGTCGCGGCCCTCGCGCGCGTCGGGCAGGGCGTCCAGCGCGGCGCGAGCCTCGTCCAGCTGCGCGTCGGCCTCCCGGCGGTCGGCCTCCAGCCGCTCGATGCCGTCCACCAGCGCGGCCAGCTTCGATCGCGCGGCGTCCGCCTCGCGGGCCAGCTTGGCGTGGCGGTCGCGGGCGGTGTTGAGCGCGGCGAAAGCGTCGCGCACGGCGTCGCGGGCGCGGCGGTCGCGCAGGGCGGCCTCCTCGGCGGCCTGCTTGGCCTCGTCCAGCGCGGCGCGGGCCAGCTCGACCTGCTCCTCGGCGGCGTCCAGCTCCTCGCGGATCTCGCGCAGGCGGTTGCGCTGCTTCAGGCGCACGGCGGCGGCCGTGGGCGCGCCGGCCTGCACGGTCAGCCCGTCCCAGCGCCACGCCGCCCCGTCGCGGCTGACCAGGATCTGCCCGGCCGCCAGGGTGGGGGCGAGGCGGGCGCCGTCGGCGCCGTCCGCAACCACCGCGATGGCGCACAGGCCGCGCGTCAGCGCCGCCGGCCCCTGCACGCGGGCCGCCAGCGGTTCCGTGCCGGCGGGCAGGGGGGCGGGGGAGGCGAGCGGCGGCAGGGCGCGCCAGTGCACGGGGGCGGATTCGTCCAGCGGCGCGGTCAGCGCGTCGCCCAGCGCCGCCGCCAAAGCACCTTCATAGCCGGGCGCCACCGTCACCGCGTCGATCAGCGGCGGGAAGTCGCCCGAGGAGCCGGCGGCCAGCAGCTCGGCCAGCGCCTTTTCCTCGGCCTTCAGCTTGGTACGGGCGGCCTCGGCGGCCTGGACGGACTCCCGGGCGCGGGCCTGGGCGGGTTCGGAGTCGGTCTTGGCGCGCTCCGCCGCCTCGGCGGCCTCGCGGGCCTCCTCCAGGCGCTGTTCGGCCAGTTCGACGGCCAGCTCGGCCTCGGCCACGTCGCCCTTGGCGGCGATTTCCTGCTCGATGGATGCGCGCTGCACGTGCTGCTCGCCGATGCGGCGGGTCAGGCCGGCGACACGGGTTTCCAGGTCGGCCAGCTGGCGCTGGGTGGCGGCGCGCTTGGCCTCGTCGGAGGCCACCTGTTCGGTGAGGCGGGTCAGCTCGCGGTCCAGGTCCTCCACCGCCTCGCGCGCCTCGGCCAGGGCCTCGCGCGCGGCTTCCTCCAGCATTTCCTCGTCGGCCTGGGCTTCCAGGAGGCGTTCGCGCTCCTCCTCCAGGCGTTCCAGCGCGCTGCCGGCGTCGGCGGCCAGCGCCTGCTCGCGCCCCAGGTCGCCGTCGATCTGCCGCAGCCAGTGCTGCAGCGACTTCTGGTGGTCGGCGACGCGGCGCTCCTCCGCGTCCAGCTGTTCCTTGGCGATGACGAGGCGCTGGAGGGCGGCCGCCGCGGCGGCCTCCGCCTGCCGCTTCTCGGGCAGGCCGGCGGCGTCCTCCGTGCGCTTGGTGGTCAGCTGGGTGACGGCCAGCATCAGTTCCCGCACCCGGCCCTCGGCGGTGGCGAAGGAGGCGCGGGCGCGCTCCAGATCGGCCTGCGCCGCGACCCAGCGCAGGTGCCAGAGGATGGCCTCCGCCTTGCGGATGTGTTCGGACAGGTTGCGGTAGCGGGCGGCCTGCCGGGCCTGCTTCTTCAGGCTTTGCAGCTGGGTGTCCATCGCCCCGACGACGTCGTCGAGGCGGGTCAGGTTCGTCTCGGCCGCGCGCAGCCGCAGTTCCGCCTCGTGCCGGCGGGAGTGCAGGCCGGTGATGCCCGCCGCCTCCTCCAGCAGCATGCGGCGGTCCTGCGGCTTGGCGTTGATGATCTGCCCGACCTTGCCCTGGCTGACCAGGGCGGGGGAGTTGGCGCCGGCCGCGTTGTCGGCGAACAGCAGCTGCACGTCGCGCGCCCGCACCAGCTTGCCGTTGATGCGGTAGTCGGAGCCGGAGCCGCGCTCGATCCGGCGGGTCACCTCAAGGTCGTCGGCCTCGTTGAAGCCGGCCGGGGCGGTGCGCGAGCGGTTGTCGATGGCCAGCGCCACCTCGGCCAGATTGCGCGCCGGGCGGTTGGACGTACCGCCGAAGATGACGTCGTCCATGTCGCCGCCGCGCATCTTCTTGGCCGAGGTCTCGCCCATGACCCAGCGCAGCGCCTCGACCAGATTGGACTTGCCGCAGCCGTTGGGGCCGACGATGCCGGTCATGCCCGGTTCGATGACCAGCTCCGTCGGGTCGACGAACGACTTGAAGCCCGTCAGCTTGAGACGCGTGAAGTGCACCGCCGGACGACCTTACTTCTTCGACAGCTTGTCGATGGCCTCGGCGAACTTCTCGAACGGCTGGGCGCCGGTGATGCGCGCGGCCCCGTCGTTCAGGATGAAGGTCGGGGTCGACTCGACCTTGTACTTGGCCTGACCGTCCATATAGAAGCCGAGCACGCCGGTCTCCAGGTCCTTGTTCTCCCAGCAGGCCTTGATGGTGGCCTCGCTGAGGCCGGCCAGCTTGCCGTAGGTGGTGAGTGCGGCGGCCGGGTCCTTGGCGCGCGACCACTGCCCCTGGTTCTTGAACAGCACGTCGAGCAGCGGGTAGTAGCGCTCGGCCGGCGCGCAGCGCGCCATCATGGAGGCCTTCAGCGCCCACTGGTCGAAGGGGAAGTCGCGGAAGATCAGCTTGGCCTTGCCGGTGTCGAGGTAGGCTTCCTTCAGCTTGGGCAGCGTCTCGGTGTGGAAGGTGGCGCAGTGCGGGCAGGTCATCGACGAATAGTCGATGATCGTCACCGGCGCGTCGGCCTTGCCCAGCACGCGGTCGGCCAGCGCCGCCTGGGTGTCGATCGTGTTGTTGGTGGCCTGGGCGGCGGCAGGGACGGAGCCGGTGGCGGCGACCACGGCCAGCACCAGCAGGGCTGCAAACGCTTCTACGTATCGGCGCACGTTGGCCTCCTGAATACCAGATGTTGACGTTATACGGGGAAGGCGGGAGCGGCGACAAGCCCCCCGCACAGTATGGATCAGCTCTTCTTGCTGCCCAGCAGCGAGCGGCCGAAGCGTTCCAGCGCGGCGCGCAGGCCGTCGTCCTCGATGGTGGAGGTGGCGCCCATGACCGCCAGCTCCTCGTCCATCGACAGCGGGCGCGGCTGCGGGGCGCGCGGCGCCGGCTTCATGGGCACGGCGGCGTGCACCAGCCGGATGCGCGACACCGCGCGGTAGCCGAAGAAGCCGTTGATCTTCTCGATGATCAACGGCTCCAGGTGCTGCAGCTCCAGCGCGATGGCGCCCATGGCGCGGATGTGCAGCGTGGCGTCCTCGCGCTTGCCGCGCGGGAAGGCCAGCTTCTCGGGCGCGGTGCGCAGCGAGAGCTGGTGGCCGACGATGCTCGGCCATTCGGTGATCAGCGCGCCGAACGCCAGGCCGCGCTTGCCAAGCGCCTTGCCGGCCACGTCGGGCACCGTCCGGCCGATGAGTCGGGGTCCTGCCATGATGGTCCGTTACGAACAGTTGCCGAAGAAACGCTTCATCGCGTCTTCCATCTCCTCACGCGATGGTGTCGATTTCGTGGTGGCCAGCGACCACTCGTGCCCGAACGGGTCCTTCACCTTGCCGTAGCGGTCGCCCCAGAACTGGTCGGCCAGCGGCATGACCACCGTGCAGCCGGCCTCCACCGCGCGGGCGAAGGCGGCGTCGACGTCCGGCACCTGGAGATGGATGGTCACCGGCGTGGCGCCCAGCGCCAGCGGGTGGCGCGACTGGCCGCCGTTCCATTCCGGAAAGTCGTCGGACAGCATGATCTGGCCGCCGTTCAGGGTCATGTTGGCGTGCACGATCTTTGAGCCGTCCGGCGTGTTCAGGCGGAAGGACTCCTCCGCCCCGAAGGCCTTGGCGTAGAAGGCGATGGCGTCGGCGGCGTCGGAAACGCAGAGGTAGACGGACGGCGGGCTCGATTGGGTCGCGGCGTCGGACATGCTGGCCTCCTCCTTCGGATTGGTGGAGGGGAGCCTAGCGCAGCCACCGCTTCCGTTCCACCGCGTCCGGGTCCCACTTTCGTCAGCGGGCGCGACGCCCTATGTCTTGGGGCCATGCGCACCGACTTCCCCGCCGCCCAGCGGCTCCTCTCCTGGTACGACCGCCACCGCCGCGACCTGCCCTGGCGCGCCCCGCCGGGGCGGCGTGCCGCCCCCTACCGCGTCTGGCTGTCGGAGATCATGCTCCAGCAGACCACCGTGCCGGCCGCCGCGCCCTACTTCCTGGCCTTCACCGAGCGCTGGCCGACGGTGCAGGACCTGGCGGCCGCCAGCCTGGACGAGGTGCTGGTGGCCTGGGCCGGCCTCGGCTACTACGCCCGCGCCCGCAACCTGCACAAATGCGCCCGCGTGGTGGCGGACCAGCACGGCGGGCGCTTCCCGGAGACGGAGGCCGAGTTGCTGGACCTGCCCGGCGTGGGCGCCTACACCGCCGCCGCCGTCGCCGCCATCGCCTTCGACCGGCCGGCCACGGTGGTGGACGGCAACGTCGAGCGGGTGGTCGCCCGCCTGTTCGCGGTGGAGGAGCCGCTGCCCGGCGTGAAGCCGAAGCTGCGGGCACTGGCCGCCACGCTGACGCCGCAGGCGCGGCCGGGCGACTTCGCGCAGGCGATGATGGACCTGGGGTCCGGCGTGTGCACGCCGCGCAAGCCCAAGTGCATGCTCTGCCCCCTGGCCGAGGCGTGCGACGCCCGCGAGGCCGGCATTCAGGAGGAACTGCCGCGCAAGTCCGCCAAGGCCGACAAGCCGACGCGGCGCGGCGTGGCCTATTGGCTGATCAACCCGCACGGCGACGTGCTGCTGCGCCGGCGCGCCGAGGACGGGTTGCTGGGCGGCATGACCGAGGTGCCCTCCACCGGCTGGGCGGAAGGGGCGCCGCCCGACGCGCGGGCGGTGGAGCGCGCGGCACCGCTGGCCGCGTCGTGGCGGACGCTGCCCGGCTCGGTGCGCCACACTTTCAGCCATTTTCACCTGGAACTTGGGGTCGTCGCCGCCCGCGCCGGGGAGGACTGGGCGCGCGCCGACGGCATATGGGTGCCGCTCGACCAGCTGGGCGGGCAGGCGCTGCCGTCGGTGATGCGCAAGGTCGTCCGCCACGCGCTGGCGCATGCACAGCCGTCGCCTCCGTAGGTTGGGTTGAGCCGCAGGCGAAAACCCAACGTTCCGGCGGTGCGGGGCTGTTGGGTTTTCGCTTCGCTCAACCCAACCTACGGGTGGTCCTGCCGATGCCGTGTCGCGCGTTTCTTGCCGTCGTCCTGCTGTTCCTTCTCGGTGCGCCGGCCATGGCCGAACCGAAGCCGAAGGCGAAACCGGAAGCCAGCCCGGTCGGCCTCGAACTGGTGATGGCGCTCGACGGGTCGGCCAGCATCAGCGAGGGGGCACTGGAGTTCCAGCTGCGCGGCCACGCCGCCGCCTTCCGCGACCCGGCGGTGATCGCGGCGGCGAGCGCCAGCCGCATCGCCGTCACGCTGGTGGCCTACTCCGGCCCCGGCGCCTTCCGCGTCCTGGTGCCGTGGACCACCATCAGCGACGCCGAGCAGGCGGAGGCGTTTGCCAAGCGCATCCAGGACGCGCCGCGCGACGGGCGGGCGGACTCAACGGCGCTGGGCAGCGCCATCGACGCCAGCGCCAAGCTGTTCGCCAAGAGCGGGGTGAACGCGCCGCGCAAGGTGATCGATCTGGTGTCCAACGGCTTTTCCAACAGCGGCCCGCCGCCGGCCGAGGCGCGCGACCGCGCGGCGGCGCACGGCATCACCGTCAACGCCCTGGTCATCCTGGACGAGTACGACTGGCTGGAGGAGTACTTCCAGGAGAACGTGGTGGGCGGCCCCGGCGCCTTCGTGCGCACGGCCGAGAGCCGCGACAGCTTCGCCGAGGCGCTGCGCCAGAAGCTGATCCTGGAGATCGCGCTGATGGAACCTTTCCCGCGGGCCGGTCACCAATGGGCAGAAAATCGGTGAAACGGGAGTTCTGCCATGCTGACCTTCATCCGGACGGGCGCCGCCGTGGTGATTACCGGCCTCCTGCTCGCCGCCGCGCCGGCCAAGGCCGAGACGGTGGAAGAGTTGATCGACGCCCTGATCGGCCCGTACCAGAGCACGGCCAACAAGCACGTCCTGCTGCCGTTCAAGGCGAACGCCGTGAACTTCGCGACCGCGAACGGCTTCTACCGCAAGCCGGCGGTGCGCGAAACCGCGCGGTTCACCTACAACCCGCTGTTCCTGCAGATGAAGTTCGAGATCGGCAAGGATTCGAGCGGCAACCCCCAGTACAAGGAGCTGCACTGCGTAAGCGACGGCTGCCGGATGTACTGATGTGGTGAGGTGATGCGACGGTCGCGGCTCAGCGCGACCGCTCGATCTCCACGCCGACGGTGGCGTCGGGGAAGACGTCCAGCTTTTCCACCCGCACGGTGGCGGTGCGCACGCGGGCGTCCTGCAAGCAGCGCTCGGCGATGCGCTCGGCCAGCGTTTCGATCAGCGTGACGTGCCCCTGGTCGAGGACGGCGCGGATCGCCCGCACGCCGTCCTCGCCGGTCAGGCCGGGGATGGCGACGTCGAGGTCGAGGTTGATGCGGATGCGCTGCGCCTTGGCGCGCTCGTGCTCGTACAGGCCGACCAGCGCTTCCAGCACCAGGTCGCGCACGAACACGCGGTGGGACACGGTGGCCGGGGCCGAGCGCGGCACGGGCGCGGTGACGGTGGCAAAGAGCTTGTTCATGGGCGGAACAGGTAACACGCCGCCCCCCGGCTGCCAAGGCACGGGGCTGCGATAAAAGGCAGCCCCGCGTCCCGTGCATTCGTCGTCAGTGCATCTCCGAGCGGATCTGTTCGCGCAGCACGTCGATGGGGACGAGTTGGCCGGCGCGCTCGAAATGCCAGAAGGTCCAGCCGTTGCAGGCCGGCAGGCCGGCCATGGCCGCACCCACCTGATGGATCGAGCCGTGGCAGCGTCCGATCGAGCTTTCGCCGGCCAGCGTGCCGTCGGCGCGCACCCGCGCGGCCAGACGGCGGCGCTGGTCGACCAGGACGGTGCCGGGGCGCAGCAGGCCGCGCTCCACAACCGTGCCGAAGGGCACGCGGGGCGCCTGGCGCTTGGGCGGGGTGTCGAGCAGGGTGTGGTCGTCCACCGCCTGCGTGGCGTCGATGCGGGCCTGGGCGGCCTTGGCGTAGTCCGGGTCGCGCTCCAGCCCGATCCAGTTGCGGCCCAGCTTCTTGGCGACCGCCCCGGTGGTGCCGGTGCCGAAGAAGGGGTCGAGCACCACGTCGCCCACGCGGGTGGAGGACATGATGACGCGGTAGAGCAGCGCCTCCGGCTTCTGCGTCGGGTGGGCCTTGCGGCCGGTGTCGTCGCGCAGGCGCTCCGGTCCCGAGCAGATGGGGATCACCCAGTCGCTGCGCATCTGAAGGTCCTCGTTGAGGTTCTTCATCGCCTCGTAATTGAAGCGGTAGCGCGCGTCCTTGTCGCGGGCGGCCCAGATCAGCGTCTCGTGCGCGTTGGCGAAGCGGGTGCCGCGGAAGTTCGGCATCGGGTTCGTCTTGCGCCAGACGATGTCGTTGAGGATCCAGAAGCCGATGTCCTGGAGCGAGGCGCCGACGCGGAAGATGTTGTGGTAGCTGCCGATCACCCACAGCGAGCCGTGCGGCTTCAGCACGCGGCGCGCCGCCTTCAGCCAGTCGCGGGTGAAGCGGTCGTACGTTTCGAAGTCCTGGAACTTGTCCCAGTCCTCCTCCACGCCGTCGACGCGGGAATGGTTCGGGCGCAGCAGCTCCCCGCCCAGCTGGAGGTTGTAGGGCGGGTCGGCGAAGACCATGTCGACCGAGCCGGCCGGCAGCTCGTTCATGAGCTGCACGCAATCACCCAGAAGAATCCGATTCGGCGTAACCATCCTACCCACCGTCAACCTGCGAATCACTCGGTCGGACAATGAGTCGTTCCCGAGTCGCCGTCAACGGTTTTCTCTGGCAAAGAGTCTTGCGAGTCAGCGCCTTAGGCGGAGTTCTTCACGTACTGGACCAAAGCTAGTGCGGTGATGCGCGGTTGGCCCCAAGCGCTTGAGTGCGGCGAGGTGCTCGGCCGTCGGATAACCGGCGTTGCGGTCCCAGCCGAAATCCGGGTGAAGCGCGTGCAGATCGACCATGACACGGTCGCGCGCCACCTTGGCGATGATCGACGCGGCGGCGATGGACAGGCTCTTGGCGTCGCCCTTCACCACGGTGCGCACGGCGCAGGGCAGGTCGGGCGCCCGGTTGCCGTCGACCAGCGCCAGCGTCGGCGCCACCGCCAGCCCGTCCACGGCGCGGCGCATGGCCAGCATGGTGGCCTTCAGGATGTTGATGGCGTCGATCTCCTGCACGCTCGCCTCGGCCACGCAGAAGGCCAGCGCGTGCGCCTCGATCTCCGGCACCAGCTCCTCCCGCGCGCGGGCGGTCAGCGCCTTGCTGTCGTGGATGCGCGCGGCGATGGCCGGCGGCAGACCGTCGGGCGGCAGCACCACGGCGGCAGCCATGACCGGCCCGGCGAGCGGCCCGCGCCCGACCTCGTCGACGCCGCAGACGACGGCGCCGGGGCCGGCCTCCCGCTCCAGGCTGAGGTCGGGGCCGGTGCGGACGGCGCGCGGGCGGCGGGTCTTGATGGCGGGTTCGGTCGTCATGGCGGCGACCATAGCCAAGGTCGTGCGTCAGTACCAGAAGGGTGTCTTCCCGGCCCAGGGCGACGTGGCGTAGCGCTTGTGCAGCAGCTGGAAGGCGCGCTTGGACACGTCGGTCGGCGTGTGGACGAAGCGCGTCGCCCGCACGGCGAGGTGCAGCGCCTCCGGCACGCGCGGGTCCCCGGGGTTCGCCTTGGCCCAGTCGAGCACCGTCCTGCCCAGCGTGCCGGAGGCGTCGGCGTGCCGTTCCAGCGCCTTGGCCTCCGCCTCCGCCGCCTTCACGTCCGCGTCGGCGAGGAAGGACGGGCGGGCTGCTTCGGCCGGGGCGGCGTCGCGGCAGCGCAGGATGCAGTCCTTGCGGCTCTCGCCGATGGTGGCGCCCTCCCACCAGCGCGGGCCGTAGGCGCCGATGCGGTCGCGTTCGTAGAAATAGCCGATGCCGGGCTCCACCTGCGGCGAGGCGCCGGGCAGCTTCAGCAGGATGAAGGCGGCGAGGAAGCGGCGGCGCGCACCGTCGCGCGCCTGCGCGTGGGCGTCGAGGTCGCCGGCCAGCGCCGGGAAGTGCGCTTTGAGGTCCGCGCCCAGGCCGCGGGCTGACTTGACGTCGTCGAGCAGGGCGGCGCGCGTCCAGGCGGCGAGCGTCAGGTCGCGGCGGACGTGGGCGGGCAGCGTGCCGGTGCGGGCCAGCTCCGTCAGACGCCGGGTGGGCAGGTGGGTGTTGGCGACCGACGCCGTGTCGGTGTCCAGGTAGTGCGGCTCCGGCGCCTTCAGCTCCGCGCGCCACGCCAGCGTGTCATCGGGCTCCATCTCCGGCACGCCGCTGGGCGGGGTCATCCACTCGTCCGAGGGATAATAGACGAACAGCGCGCGGCGCGGGGCGTAGGCGGCGAACTCCTCCAGCGACCGGGCCAGCGCCAACCCGTGCGCGCGGAACTGGTTGCGGCTGGACGGGTCGAGGTCGGGCAGGGCGAGGACCCGCTGCACCTCCGCGCGCGCTTCGTCCAGTGCGTCGCGCGCGATCAGCAGGCGGACGCGGTGCCACGCCACGCTGGCGTAGGCCGGCGAATTCGGTTCGATGGTCGCGGCGGCGGCCAGCAGGTCTTCGGCGGCGGGATCGGAGGCGCCGGTGGCCATCAGGGCGGCGACCAGCCACGGGGCGGCGCCGCCGGCGCGCCAGCGGGCCAGCGTGTCGTCGCGCGTCTCCGCGGGTTTGCGCAGCGCGGCGACCCAGGCGGTAAAGTCGCTGGCGTCCGGATGCCGCCGCGCCAGCGTTACCAGATCGTCCAACTCGACGGCGGGCACGGCGTCTTCGGGAGCGGTGAGCAGCATGGTCTCCAGCGCGCGGGCGCGCGCCAGCGGCTCGGCATGGTAGGCGACCAAGGCGTCCAGCCGGCCGATGTCCGGGCGCCAGTCCGCCAGCGTCGGGTCGTCTAGCACCCGCTTGGCGGCGGCGCGGTAGGCGTCCGCCGCTTCCATTCGCTTCTGGGCGTTTATGGCGTCGGCGACGGCGCGCGCGTGGGTGCGGGCGACCAGATAGGGGGCGCTTTCGTTCCAGGGCGAGGCCGCGTCGGCGGCGATGGCGGTGAAGCGCGCCGCGGCGTCGCCGTAGCGCCGCTGGTAGAGCGCCGCCGCGGCCTGCTGGTAGGCGCGGTCGGCGCGCAGCCAAGCCGGCGCGTCGGCCGCCACGTCGGCCGGCGGTGCCGCGTCGGTGGTCGAGCACACCCGGAACACCTGGTCCTGGCCGGCCAGCCAGTCGCGCACCGCCGGCGCGTCCGCCCCATGCTGCGCGATGCGGTCGGCCAGCACCGCCGCGGCCGTGCGGAAGGCATCGGGGGCGCAGTTCGGCACGTAGACGTAGGGATCGTGGTCGGCGGTGCGGTGGGGGTCGGTGTCGCTGTATTTGAGCGGCGGCGCGTCGGGCACCGCCTTGCGCGCGTCGGTCCAGGCGCCGACGGCGCCGGGCAGGGTGTCGGAGAATTCGCAGCAGGGCTTCGCCAGCTCCGCCATCATCCCGGCGGTCAGCGGCCGACCCATCAGGCGGCGGTAGGCGATGAACAGCCGGCGCCCGTTGAAGCCCGTCATGACGACGCCCAGCCGGCTGGCGGCGTAGGCCGGCGGCGCGTCGGTGGCGAAGCCGCCCTGGCTGACGAAGACCATGCTGGGAAGGACCGGACCCGACGCCAGGGCCGGCCCGCCGACGGCGGCGAGGGCGGCGAGGAGCAGCGGGGCGAGGGCGCGCGCGAGGGTCATGGCAGGGCCTGCAGGGTGGCGCGGTAGGCGGTTTCGGTCCACGGGCGCGGGGTGAAGGCGTAGACGCGGCGGCCGGGCTTGAGCGGCGGGAACGGCTCGTCCAGCGACACGCCGACGCTGCGCCGGCACTCCACGCGCGTCAAGTCGCCGCCATCGGCGAGGCGGGCGCGGATTGCGATGCCGGCCGGCCCCATGCGGAAGAGCATGGGCACCACCTCGTCCACCGGCAGGTCCGCCGTCCAGCGTTCGGTGAGGCACCAGGAGGCCAGCGCGGTGATCGACAGCGGCAGCCCGGCCGGCAGGTGCTGGCGCAGGTCGTGCAGCAACGCCGTGTAGAAGGCGCGCAGCGACGGCGGTGCCTCGAAGTCCACCTGCAGGGCGGCGACGCCCGGCCGGTTGGCCTCGGCGGACAGGCGGTCCAGCACGGCGCGGCGCTGTTCGTCGCCTGCCGCCGGACGGGTGCGTCCGAGGTGGACGTGCACGACGGCGATGCGCCGCGTGCCGTCGGGCAGGCGCAGCGGCTGAAGGCGCGGGCGCCAAAGGGTGCGGTCGCCGTCCAGGAACAGCGTGCCGTTCAGGGCGGCGACGGCGGTGGTGGCGGGGTCGATGAAGCGCAGATCCTCCGGCCGCTCCCACGCCCACAGCACGAGGCCGGGCACCCCGTCCATCCCGGCGGCCGGAAGCGGCGCCAGCAGAAGGGCGGCCAGGACAATGCAAGGACGGGTGGCGCAAGGAAGAGGGGAACCGGGATGCGGCATGCAACCGACGTTAGCCGATCCGCGCCGGGAAGTCGTGGCCGCTCAGAACAGCGCCAGCTGGTCGCCGGGCGCCTCCGGCCGGCGGAACTGCGTGAGGTCGAGCGGCGGGGACCGGCCGCCGAGACCCAGGCGGTTGCAGGCGGCGTGGAAGCGGCGGCGCAGCAGCTCCGCATAGGGGCCGTCGCCGGTCATGCGGCGGCCGAACTGCGCGTCGTACAGATTGCCGCCGCGGCACTGGCGGATCAGGCTCATCACGCGCCGGGCGCGGTCGGGGGCGTGGGCGTGCAGCCACTCCTCGAACAGGTCGCCGATCTCCAGCGGCAGGCGCAGCAGGATGTAGGCAGCACCTTCAGCCCCGGCCTCGGCCGCCGTCTCCAGGATGGATTCCAGCTCATGGTCGGTCAGGCCGGGGATCATGGGGGAGGCCATGACGGTGACCCGCACGCCGGCTTCGCTCAATTGCCGGATGGCGTCCAGCCGGCGGGCGGGGGTGGAGGCGCGCGGCTCCAGCGCGCGGGCGAGGCTGCGGTCGAGCGTGGTGACCGACACGCAGACGTGCACGAGGTTGCGCGCCGCCATGCGCGACAGCACGTCCAGATCGCGCAGCACCAGGGCGGACTTGGTGACCAGCCCGGCCGGGTGGTTGCAGCCGTCCAGCACCTCCAGGATGCGGCGGGTGATTTGCAACTGGCGCTCGACCGGCTGGTAGGGATCGGTGTTGGTGCCCAGCGCGATGGGTGCCGGCTGGTAGCCCTTGGCGCGCAGCTCCTTCACCAGAAGTTCCGGCGCATCGGGCTTGTGGAACAGGCGCGTCTCGAAATCCAGGCCGGGCGACAGGCCGAGGTAGGCGTGCGTCGGCCGGGCGAAGCAGTACACGCACCCGTGCTCGCACCCCCGGTAGGGGTTGATCGAGCGGTCGAACGGGATGTCGGGGGAGCGGTTGTAGGTGATGACGCTGCGGCTGGTGTCGACCGTCAGCGTCGTGCGCAGCGGCGGCAGGTCGCCGTCCAGCGCCGAGCCCCAGCCGTCGTCGATGGTGACGCGGCTCGCGCGCTCGAACCGGCCGCTGCGGTTGCTGACCGCGCCGCGCCCCTTCGTCACCCGATCCGGCAGTTCGTCGACCATGCCTTGAGCATGGCATTATTCTGCGAACAAATCAAGAACATTGCTGGAGGCGCCCCTGTGATGCTGTCGACGGACTGTTCCCAGAGGCAACCGCTGGGCTATGCTGCATAGCGAAGGATCTTTTGTGCGGTGCGGGCATGCCAGTCTCCTACCTTCGCGCCCTGTCGGAGAGCCGGCGGACGAGAAAGGCCAACATCCATCTCGGCGTGTCGCTCGCCTTCGTCGCCGGGGCGATCAACGCGGGCGGGTTCCTCGCCGTCCTGCAATACACCTCGCACATGACCGGCATCGTGTCGGCGATGGCCGACAACCTGATCCTGAGCAACATGGCGGCCGTCGCCACGGGGCTGGCCTCGCTGGCGTGCTTCATCGCCGGCGCGGCCTATTCGACGATCCTCATCAACTGGGGGCGCCATCACCGGATGCGCAGCGAGTATGCCTACCCGCTGCTGTGGGAGGCGCTGCTGCTCCTGTGCTTCGGGCTGATGGGGAACGTCCTGGAATCGCATCAGGCGCTGGCGGTGCCGCTGACGGTCCTGCTGCTGTGCTTCATCATGGGCTTGCAGAACGCGATCATCACCAAGGTCTCCAAGTCGGAGATCCGCACGACCCACATGACCGGCATCGTGACGGACATCGGGATCGAACTCGGCAAGCTCGTCTACATCAACTCCCAGGAGGAATCCGCCCGCTACAAGCCCGTGCGCACCGACTGGCGCCGCCTGGCGCTTCTGGCGTCGCTGCTGCTGTCGTTCTTCGTGGGTGGTGCCGCGGGGGCGGTGGGGTTCAAGCATGCGGGATACGTGACCACCGTTCCGCTGGCGGTCTTCCTCATCCTCCTGGCGATCGTGCCGCTGGTGGACGACGCGCGCACCCGCACGCGGCTGTTCCTGCGCCACCACGCGCACGGCCGGCGGGCGGGCAAGGGCGGTTCGCTGGGGCTGCGTTAACCCACGCCCCAGCCGCCCGTGTCGGGGAAGGGGATGGGCGGCGGCGGGGCCATGTCCTGGCCCAGGTCCTGGCGGGCCGGCACCTGCAGGCCGCGCGGCAAGGGCGGGGCGTCGGCCGGGGCGGGCAGCAGTCGGGCGGGCTTGACCCACCACTTGGGCTGCGCGGCGGCGATGCCGGACGCCGCCTCGGCGGCCTGGGCGGCGGTGGCGTACAGGCCGAAGCAGGTGGCGCCGCTGCCAGACAGGCGGGACAGCAGGCAGCCGGCCGTGCCCTCGATGGATGCGAGCACGTCGGCGATCACCGGGGCGACGGTCAGGGCTGGCGCCGTCAGGTCGTTGCCGCGCTCGCGCAGCAGGGCGGCCAGTTCCGCGGCGTCGGCGGGCGCCCGGGTGAAGCGGGCGGGGGCCGAGAATGCGCCGCTACGTGCCTTGAAGACCGCCGGGGTCGGCACCGGGACGCCGGGGTTGACCAGCACGGCGTGGCAGTCGGGCAGGGCGGGGGCCTCGTCCAGCTGTTCGCCGATGCCGCCGAAGAAGGCCGGGCGGCCGGCGAGGCAGACCGGCACGTCGGCGCCCAGCGTCACGCCCACCTCGTAGAGCAGGGCGGCGTCCGCCGGTACCTCCCACAGGCGGGCCAGCGCGCGCAGCGTCGCGGCGGCGTCGGCCGAACCGCCGCCGATGCCGGACGCCACCGGCAGGCGCTTGTCCAGCATCAGCACCACGTCGGCCTCGCGCCCCAGCCGGGCGGCCAGCGCGTGCGCGGCGCGGATCACCAGGTTGCGGGACGGATCCTCGCCCATCAGCGCGGCGCCGAAGGGGCCGGACACCGCCAGCCGCGGCCCGACCGGCGGCAGCGCCATGCCGCGCAAGGCCACGCGCGCGAAGCCCGGCCGCGCCGTCACCGTGTCGCCCACGTCGGCGAAGGCGACGAGGCTGTCCAACTCATGGAAGCCGTCGGCGCGGCGGCCGAGCACGTGCAGGTAGAGGTTCAGCTTGGCGGGCGCCGCCTCGACGATCTCCGGGGTGGTCATTGGGCCTTCGGCGCTCCCACCTCGGCGGCGCGGGTGTCGGGCAGGCCCTTCTCCAGCTTTTCCTCGATCTGCTGCTTCAGCGGCTCCTCGTCGGCGGTGCGCAGCGCGCGCTGCCACTGGAAGCGCGCCTCGGTGCGCCGGCCGACGCGCCAGTAGGCGTCGCCCAGGTGGTCGTTGATGGTGGCGTCGACGGGGCGCAGCTCCACCGCGCGCTCCAGCCGCGTCACCGCGCCCTCGAAGTCGCCGATGCGGTAGAGCGCCCAGCCCAGGCTGTCGATGATGTAGCCGTCGCGGGGCTTCAGCTCGACCGCGCGCTCGATCATCGCCTTGGCGCGGTCCAGGTTCTGGCCCTTGTCCACCCAGCTGTAGCCCAGGTAGTTCAGCAGGTACGGCTCCTCCGGCCGCAGCTCCAGCGCCTTCTTCAGGTCGGCCTCGGCGTCCGGCCAGCGGTTGATGCGGTCGTAGGACAGCGCGCGGGCGTAGAACACCGACCAGTGGCGCTCCGACGGCGTGCCGATGCGCTGCAGCGCCGTGGTGTAGGCGCCGGCCGCCTCCTCGTGGCGCTTGCCGGCGCGGTAGACGTCGCCCAGGCGGACCAGCGCGTCGGTGCGCTCCGGCCGCTCCTGCGCCAGCTTGGCGAACATCGCGATCGCCTCGTCGTTGCGCTCCATCCGGGCCAGCACGTCGGCGGCGCGCAGGCGGGCCGACCAGCCCAGCACCGGATCGTTCTCCAGCGCCCGGTACTCGGTCAGCGCCTCCTCGTGGTGGTCGCGCGATTCCAGGATGTCGCCGATCATGATGCGCGCCAGCGCCAGATCGGGACGCAGGTGCAGGGCGACGCGGCCGAACAGCAGGGCGGTTTCCTCCGCACCCTCGTGGTGCAGCGCGCTGCCCAGGTCGAACAGCGCCTCCGCCATGCCCTGGCGGGCGTCGGCGACGGTGGGGGCCGGCGGGCGGGGAGCATCCAGCGCCTTCAGCGCCGGCTCGATCATCAGGCTCTCGGGGTTGTCGGCGCGGAAGCGCTCGTACAGCCTGCGGGCCTCGTCCTTGCGGCCGATGCGCTCAAAGTGGTTGCCGACGATCTGCACGACGCGCAGCGGCGCCTCCGCCTTCACCACCTCGGCGTAGTGGCGCTCGGCGTCGGCGGGGCGCCCGCCGAGGTCGAACACGAGGCCGGCGTGCAGGTCGTGCAGCGCCGAGAAGCCGGTCGCCGCCGACAGGGCGGACAGCGCCTGCACGGCGCGCTCGGTGTCCTTGCGGGCGACCGCCAGCCAGGCGTCGAGCAGGGGGCCGAGGAACTTGGCCATGCCGTCGCGCGGCATGCGCTTGGACATCGCCTCGGCGTCGTCCAGGCGGCCGCGGGCCAGCGCGTCGGCGATCAGCAGCGTGGCGGCGATCTGCGGCTCGGCATCGCGTTCCACCAGACGCCGGGCGAGGTCGAGGGCGGCGTCGATGCGCCCCTCGCTGAGGCGCAGCATGTAGGTGCGGCGCAGCAGCGACAGCTCGTCCGGGTCGGCGCTCAGCGCGTGCGACAGGTACTGCGCGGCGGCGCGCCAGTCGTCCTGGTGCTGGGCGAAGCGGCCGGCGAGGTAGCTGCCGGTGAACGACGACGGCGCCTCCGCCTGCGTGCCGGCCGTTGCCGGTGCGGGCAGCCAGAGCGCTGTCGCGAGGAGCGCGGAAGCCAGAAACGCGCGCGTGGTCCGGGAGGTCGTCATGCCGGGTCCCGTTGCTTGCCGAGTTGCAGGGTCGAGCCTATGGCCCAATTCCTTAATCCTTCCATAACCATGTCGTTCCGGGCGAGCGTCAGCGCCACTCCTGCCTTACCCGGTCGATGGTGTCCGGACGGAAGACGTCGTCGAGGCGTGCGCGCAGATGTGCGCACAGTTCGGCCGGCATGCCCGGTGACAAACGCTCGCCCTCCACCTTCCAGCGCGCCATCCACGACAGGCTGCGCAGCCAGGTGAGCCGGCGCAGCGGGCGCAGCCACGGCCGCACGGCGGCGGCGAGGTCCGCCGGAACGGCCGCCTCCCAGGCGGCGTGGAAGGCGGCGACGTCGCCCGGCGAGAGCGCCGCCGCCACGGCGGGGTCCCACATGGTGGAGGTATAGAGGCTGGCGTGCGCCAGATCGATGCCGGGATGGCCGTACTGCGCCTTCTCCAGGTCGGTGAACCATGCCTTGCCGGCGGCGTCGATCAGGAAATTGCCGGGGTGCACGTCGGTGCCGACGAGGGTGATTGGCAGGGTGACCGGCAGGGTGACCGGCATGGGAAGGTCGGGGCGGTCACGGCGGGCGGCCTCCAGTTCCTCGGCGAGGCGGGCGCGGGCGGCGGGGGCGAGGTCCGCTGTGTCGAAGTACGCGGCCTGCCGTTCGACCAGCGCCAGGGTGGCGGCCACCGGGTCGGCCGGGCTGGCGAGCGGCGGGCGTTCGGCCGGCGGCGGCAGGGGCAGGCGGTGCAGCGCCGCCAGAGCGCGCGCGATGGCCGGCATGTCGGCGGGCAGGCGGGGCGGGCGGCCGACGATCTCTCCCACCAGCAGGGCGCCCATGGGCAGGGTGGGGCCGGGCTCCAGCACGGCGACCAGTTCGGGCGTGTGGCCGCCGACGGCCGCGCGGGCGAAGGCCGTCGCCTGGTAGGCGAGGTTGGCGGCGGGGTCGAGCCCGACCTGGCTCCAGCGCGGGACGCGCGCCACCACGCCGCGCCCCCTCAGCCGGACGTGGTCGTGCGCCACGCCCTTGAGCGGCAGCGGTTCGAGGTCCGCCGCGGTCAGGCCGGAAAAGGCGGGGAGGCGGGTGAGGATGGAGAGGAGGGCGGGGAGGTCCACCCCGTTACTTCCGATGCTCGTTCAGGCGCGGCATCAGCTCGACGAGGTTGCAGGGGCGGTGGCGGTTGTCGAGCTGGGCCTGCAGGATGCCGTCCCAGGCGTCGCGGCAGGCGCTGGGGGAGCCGGGCAGGGCGAAGATGTAGGTGCCGTTGGCCACACCGCCGGTCGCCCGGCTCTGGATCGTCGAGGTGCCGACCTTCTCGTAGCTCAGCCAGCGGAACAGCTCGCCGAAGCCGGGGATGGTCTTCTCGAACAGGCCTTCCACCGCTTCGGGCGTCACGTCGCGGCCCGTCACGCCGGTGCCGCCGGTGGTCAGCACCACGTCGATCTGCGGGTCGGCGATCCACGCCTGCACCTGGGCGCGGATGGAAGCCACGTCGTCCTTCACGATGGCGCGCGCGGCCAGCCGGTGTCCGGCGCCCTCCAACCGCTCGATCAGCGCCGCACCCGAGCGGTCGTCCTCGACCGAGCGGGTGTCGGACACCGTCATGACGGCGATGTTGACGGGGAGGAAGGGGCGGGTCTCGTCAATCTTCGGCATGCTGGGCCACCTGCGTCGGTCGGGCGTCAACCGGCATATAGACCGGCCAACGGCCCGCCGCAACGGCGTCCAGCGAGGTCGTTTCCTGGCCCAGGCGCAGGCGGTAGATCCAGAAGTTGGCGAGCACCTTCTCGACGTAGTCGCGCGTCTCCCAGAACGGCAGGCTTTCGATGAACAGCAGCGGGTCGTCCACGTCCTCCATCTCGCGCCGCCATTTCAGCAGGTTGCCGGGGCCGGCGTTGTAGGCGGCGGCGAAGAGGAAGAGGTTGTTGCCGACCTCCGGCATGCCCAGCAGCTCGGCCAGGTAGCGCTGGGCCAGCTCCATGTTGGTGGCCGGTTCGAACAGGGCGTTGCGCGCCGTGTCCTTCTCGTCGATGTCGGCGTTGCGCTCGCGCACGTGGCTGGCGGTGGCCGGCATGATCTGCATGAGGCCGAGCGCGCCGGCCGGGCTGACCAGACGCCGGTCGAAGCGCGATTCCTGACGCATCACCGCGAACATCAACGCGCGGTCCACGCTGAAGCCGCCGCGCGGCGCCCAGTGCGGCAGCGGGAACAGGGCGGCATCGTAGGGGGCGCCGTCCGGCCCGGTCACCGCGTTGCCGACGCGCAAGGCCAGCTCCGGCAGGCCGGAGCGGTCGGCGAGGATGACCAGCGCCTCCTCCATCCGGCCGTTGCCGCGCGGATGGGTGCGCAGCAGCTCCTCCTCCGCCATGTCCTTCTGGCCGGCCTGGAGCAGCGCTATGGCGCGCGCCCCGCCCGGACGTTCGGCGAGTGCGGCGAGGTGGGCGCCGGTCAGCTCCGGCAACTGCCAGCGCAGGTCGCCCAGCGTACCCAGCGCCCGGCTGGCGACGAGGCCGTAGAAGGTGTGCGGGTAGCGGGCGGCGGCGGTGAGATAGGCGCGTGCCTGCTCCCCCCGGCCCTTCAGGATGTGGGCGCGCGCCGCCCAGAAGGCGGCGGCGGTGAAGCGCCAGGGCGAGCGCGGCGAGGCGGCCACCATGGCGTCGAAGTGGCGGGACGCGCGGTCGACCTGCTTCAGCCGCCACGCCGCCAGCCCGGCGATCCAGTGCGCCTCGTCCACCACCTCGCCCGAGCGCGCGGCGCTGGCCGAGGCGAGCGCCAGGGCCTGCGTCACCTCCCCGGCGTAGTAGAGCGCCCCGGCGATGCGGGCGCGCGTGGCGTCGTACTGCACGGAGTCCAGCGCGCGCGAGAATTCGTCGTCGTTCAGGAGCGCCAGGGCGGCGCCGGGCTTGCCGGCGCGCAGCAGGTCCTCCACCCGGCCGGCGGCGGCCACGTCGGCGCGCTTGCGCGTGCTGGTGCGGCTGCGCGGCGCGATGGCGAGCGTCTCCTCGCCCTCGATGGTGAATTCGTCGCCAACGGGCTGGGGCCGGGAGCCGGCCATGCGCTCCAGCGAGCCGGTCAGCCGCTCACCCTCGGCGCGCGGCGCCTTGGGCGGGCGTTGGCCGGCGGGGGCGCGGCGTTCGGCCAGCTGGAAGATGCGTTCGGCGCCCGGCAGGTCGCCGTGCTTGCGCAGCCACGCCGACAATTCCTCGAAGCTGGCCTTGCGGTCGGGGTGCAGGTAGCGCTGGCGCAGCACGTGGCCGAGCAGGCGCTTGTCGCCCAGCTGGCGGATTTCCCAGTCCGCCGCCTCCCACTCGCCGCGTTCCTGCAAACCGAAGATTCGGCGGTAGCGGTGGGCGTCGTCCTCCGACAGCTGGACGGCGCGCGCGTCCGCGTCCTCCGACAGCAGCAAAGGCTGTTCGGGGAAATCAAAACCCAGCGGTATCACCGGACGCCCGTCCGGACCGTGGATCACGAGGGCGGCCTGAGCGTTCGGATAGGAGCCGCTCAGGTCGGGTGCGACGGCGATCGCCAGCGTCGCACACACGGCCGCCAGGAGTTTTGAGCGCAGCATGGTTGTCCCCTTTGCTGCGTTGCAACAATTCCCGAGCATTTGACCGAAATAGACTCGCACGCGGCGAATCGCAAGCCCCGGATTCGTCCGTCAAGCCAACGTTCGGGGGAAATCGTATATCGTTCAGTGATTTGCCCGGCGAAGAAATTTCGCTTTAGTCCAGGTGGCTGAGCCTTTGGCGCAAGGTCAGAAGATCGCGCCACGCCTCCCTTTTGGAGATGGGATTGCGCAGGAGATACGCCGGGTGGAGCATGGGCAGAACCGGCACCGGCTTTGCCAGACCTTGCGTGCTGTACTCGAACCACTGGCCGCGCAGGCGCGTGATGCCTTCGCTGCGGTCGAGAATCGTCTTGGCGGACGTGCCGCCCAGCGGCACCAGGAAGTCCGGCGCGACCAGTGCCACGTGGCGTTCCAGGAAGGGCAGGCAGGCGGCGATCTCCGCCTGTGTCGGGCTGCGGTTGCCGGGCGGGCGCCACGGCAGAATATTGGTGATGTAGACGCTGGTGCGGTCCAGGCCGATGTGGGCCAGCATGCGGTCGAGCAGCTTGCCGCTGACGCCGACGAAGGGCTTGCCCTGGCGGTCCTCGTCCTCGCCCGGCGCCTCGCCGACCAGCATGATGCGGGCCTTGGGGTTGCCGTCGGCGAACACGGTGTTGGTGGCGGTCAGCTTCAGCGCGCAGCCGTCGAAGGCGCGCACCGCCGCCTCCAGCGCCTCCAGCGAGTCCGCCTCGCGGGCTCGGGCGCGGGCCGAGGCGCCGGCCTCGCTGGCGCCCAGCGGCAGGCCGGGTTCGGCCGGGGCGCGGGCGGTGGCCGGACGCGCGGCCGGGGCAGGGCCGGCGGGGGTGCCGGCGCGCGGCGCCGCACCGGCCGGGCGTGACGGCAGCGGCCGGGCCGCCAGGGTGCCCCAGTCGGTGGGGAGGTCGGCGATGGCCTCGTCGCAGCCGATTTCCACATGCCAGCGCAACGCCGACAGGATGTCGCTCAGGTCACTCATGGTTTGACCTTAGCACGGGACCTGTGTTCATACATGGGCTTAGCTACACCCACCTTTGGGCGCGCCGACGCCCCCGCCGAGTGCCGCGGCGGTACAACATTCGGGAGGCCAGGGAACATGGAGCGCGAACCGCGCGAGGTGATGGAATACGACGTGGTTGTCGTGGGCGCCGGCCCGTCGGGGCTGTCGGCCGCCATCCGCCTGAAGCAACTGGCCGCCGAGAGCGGCACGGAGCTGTCGGTGTGCGTCATCGAGAAGGGCTCCGAGGTGGGCGCCCACCTGCTCTCCGGCGCCGTCTTCGAGCCGCACGCGCTGGCCGAGCTGATCCCCGACTGGAAGGACAAGGGCGCCCCCCTGACCACGCCGGCCCGCGACGACCGCTTCCTCTTCCTCACGCCGACCCGGGCCATCCGCCTGCCCACCCCGCCGCAGATGCACAATCACGGCAACTTCATCATCAGCCTCGGCAACCTCGGCAAGTGGCTCGCAAGCCAGGCCGAGGAACTCGGCGTCGAGATCTACGCCGGCTTCGCGGGCGCGGAGGTGCTGTACGACGACACGGGCGCGGTCAAGGGCGTGGCCACCGGCGACATGGGCATCGGCAAGGACGGCCAGCCGACCGGCAACTACACCCCCGGCGTGGAACTGCACGCCCGCCAGACCATCTTCGCCGAGGGCTGCCGCGGCTCGCTGACCAAGACGCTGATGGCGCGCTTCGCCTTGCGCGACGGCGTCGAGCCGCAGACCTACGGCCTCGGCATCAAGGAGCTGTGGGAGATCGACCCGGCCAAGTCGCAGCCCGGCCTGATCGAGCACACCATCGGCTGGCCGATGGACCCCAAGACCTACGGCGGCTCCTTCC
>NZ_DASPMG010000218.1:0-2117 GCF_035627195.1 Azospirillum sp. | reverse complement strand
CCTTCGTGGTGTTGTCGCGGTGGGCGTGAAAATGCCCGCCTTCGGTTCCGTCATAGCAGGCGACCAGATAGCGCTCGATGTGCGTGGCGCGGAACTGGTAGACCTTGGCGACCTCCGGCAGCAGACGGCGGCGCAGGCGGTCGCGCAGCGTCTCCTTCAGCGCCTCGTCCTCGATGTAGCGGTCGCGGCGGACCTTCATCAGGGCGTTCAGCACGCCGACCGTGCGGCCGTCCTGTTCGGTCATGTGGCCGGACAGCTCGCCGCCCCGCTCGTCGTACAGCGCGATCAGGCGGTCGCGGAGGTCGGGTTCGAGGACGTGCGGCACCACCAGCACCGGCGCCTGAGCCTGCGCCGGAACCGGATCGCCGGGCGGCGGCAGGCGGTCCAGCAGTCCGGCCAGCTGCGCCACGCACTGCTCGGGGTCGGCCAGCGGGATCACGCCGGCGACGCGCAGCCGCGCGTCGAACACGTAGACCAGCGGGGTGTAGGTGTCGGCGCGGCCCTCCCCCTGCGGCGTGCACACACCCAGCAGCGCGCTGATCCGCCGGTCGGGGTCGAAGAAGAAGCGCCGGCCCGGCCGGCGGTCGCGCAGCCGCCCTTCGCTTTCGTCGCCCGGATCGATGCTGACCCCGAAGAAGGAGGCGGTCCGGTCGTCGAAGCGGTGCGCGATGGGTTCGAGCGCCGCGAGGAAGCGGCGTCCCAGGTCGAACGCCGACGACACGAAGAAGGCGAGGACGAGGGTGCGCCCGCCCATCGTGTCGAAATGGAAGGCCGGCTTGGAGGGGGTGCGTCCGCAGAAGGGTGGGCAGGGGTCTCCGGGCAGGAGCATGGCCGTTCCTGTTTCAGGTCAACGGCGCTTATGCTAGCCCCACGCGCCACGGCGGGCGCCTGTGAGGGCTTACAGGTGGCGTGCGGCGCGGGCGTCCGTTCCGATGGCCCCGCACGCCGCGAACGAAGAGGGTTTCCATCCGATGCGCCTGATCAGCCGCACGCCGCTGTCGGTGAAGATTCGCGCCGCCTTCCTGCTGGTGTTCACCTTCACGATGGCGGTGAGCCTCTTCAGCATTTCCGAGCTGCACTCGGTCAACGTGGCGGCGGACGCGGTGAAGTCCAACTGGCTGCCCAGCACCCGCGTGCTGGGCGACATCAACAACCACATGTCCGACCTGCGCACCATGGACGGCAACCGGCTGCTGGCCGCCACGGCGGACGAAAGGGCCTGGGTGGAGCGCGAGGCGGCGGCGACGCTGGGCCGCGTCGACGCCAGCCTCCGGGCCTACGAGCGGCTGCCGATCACCCCGGAGGAGCAGGCGCTGGACGAGGCCTTCCGCAGGGAATGGCGGACCTACCTGGACGCGCGCGACGCCATGATCGCCGCCTTCGCGGCCGGCGACGTGGAGCGTGCGGGGACCCTTTACCGCGGACCGTCGCGCGAGAGCTTCGCCCGGGCGTCCGACCGGCTGACCCGGCTGACCGACTTCAACCAGTCCAACGGCACCGCCGCCGCCGGCTCCGTGATCGACACCTTCCTGCACGCACGGATGACGATCCTGCTGGCGCTGGCGGTGCAGTGCGGGCTGGTCGCCGCGGCGCTGGTGTTCTTCACCCGCCACATGACCGAACCGATGCTGACGCTGGCCGGCGCCATGCTGGCGCTGTCGGAAGGCCGGCCGGCGTCCTTCCCGCCCTACGCCGGGCGCGGCGACGAGGTCGGCATCATGGCGCGCGCCGTCGACGTCTTCCGCGCCAGCCAGGAGGCGCTGTCCGAAAGCCGCAGCCAGCTGCAGGCGCAGGCCCGGCTGCTGGAGGAAAAGCTGGCGCGCGAGCGGGAGCTGGCGGCGCTCCAGCGCAACTTCGTCTCCATGGTCAGCCACGAGTTTCGCACGCCGCTCACCGTCATCGACGGGCAGGCGCAGCGCATCCGGACGCTGCGCGCCCAGCTGACGCCCGACGATCTGGCGGGCCGCGCCGGCCGCATCCGCGACGCCGTCGCGCGCATGACCGCGCTGATCAACGGCATCCTCCAGGCCGCCCCCATGGCCGATGGCGAACTGCCCTTCGTTCCGGAACCGGTGGGCCTCGGCCGCATCCTGCAAACCGTTTGCGAACAGCAGGCC
>NZ_DASPMG010000217.1:0-5817 GCF_035627195.1 Azospirillum sp. | reverse complement strand
GGTGCCGCGCCGCGCCGGTCGGCCATGGCGTTCGGCGACTTCGTGTCCGCCATCAACGGGGCACCGGCCGGCCGCAAGGCCGATCGGCGCCGCTGAGGAGGGCCATGCGCGCCGGCGAAGCGATTCCCGATTGCCAGTCCTGCGGGTGCTGCTGCGCCTATTCGTGGGAATGGCCGGCCTTCGTCGGCGAGCGTGACGGCGACGGCATCCCGCCCCATCTGAAGGAAGACGGGCGGATGCGGTGCGACGGCGACCGCTGCGCGGCGCTGGCCGGCACCATCGGGACCGACGTACACTGCCGCGTGTACGACGACCGCCCGCTGGTGTGCATGGAGTTCGCGGCGGGCAGCGATGCCTGCCGCGCGGTCCGCGCCCATTTCGGCCTGGACGGCGGCGGTGCCGCCGTTCCAGAAATGCATCGAACGACATCAGGCCACCAAACAACCTCAGGAGAGTGACATAGCCAAGCTCTACGACGCGGATCCGGTCCGCGAAGGCCCGCGCATCAACCGGGAAATCACCGCACGCACCGTTCGCCTCGTCGGCGCCGACGGCGAGATGATCGGCGTGGTGTCGCTGCGCGACGCGTTCGACGCCGCCGCCGACGCCAACCTCGACCTGGTCGAGGTGGCGCCGCAGGCCGATCCCCCCGTCTGCAAGATCCTCGACTACGGCAAGTTCCGTTTCGAGGAACAGAAGAAGGCGGCCGAGGCGCGCAAGAAGCAGAAGATCATCGAACTCAAGGAGATCAAGCTGCGTCCGGGCATCGACGACAACGATTACGAAGTCAAGATGCGCTCGGCCGTCCGCTTCCTTGAGGAAGGCGACAAGGTCAAGGTGACCATGCGCTTCCGCGGCCGCGAGATGGCGCACCAGCACCTGGGCATGGAGGTGCTTCTGCGCGTGCGCGACCGGCTGGCCGATCTGGCGAAGGTCGAGCAGATGCCGAAGCTCGAAGGCCGCCAGATGGTCATGGTGATCGCCCCCCGCTAATCACCCTCCAGTGATCGGTCCCGCGTGACCACGCACGAAAAGAGCCCGCCGGCGACGGCGGGCTTTTTTTTGGCGAGCCACGGCCTCTGATCTCGCCTCGGCGTTGAGGGAACTTCCCGCGTGAGGTAGACTCAAGGCACAGAGCCGATGGAACTTCCCCTGCCATGTTAAGTCCGAACCAGCGCCGTTCCCGCTTCTCGCTGGCGTACATCCAGGCGGTCGCCGCGGTCGCAGGCTATCAGGTCTGCGAGCCTCCAGTGGATGAGGAGAGCATCGATGGAACCCTCATGGGACGGGAGGGGCGCAGGCCGCGTCTGGATTTCCAGGCCAAATCCACAGGGCAGAACGTCCTTGGAACCGATACCGTCGCGTTCCCGTTGAGCATCAAAAATTACGATGATCTGCGTGGGGATTGCTTGGTCCCGCGCATCTTGATCGTTGTTGTCATGCCGGAAAACGAATCAGATTGGGTCGTTCACTCGGAACAGGAATTGGCGCTTCGCCATTGTGGTTATTGGATGTCCCTCTGCGGCATGCCCTCGACCGACAACCTGACCTCCGTCACCGTGCATCTACCGCGATTGCAGACCTTCGACAGCGCCTCACTCCGTGACATAATGACGCTGGTGGACCGGAGGCAATTCCCATGATCGTCCACATCGAGGATCGCGACGTCTTCCTGGCTTTGTCGCACATCGATGTTCGAGCCTATTTGTCGAGCCAGGGATGGCGCGACGAAGGGCGCATCGGCGACAAGGGTACGATCCACGTCACGGAAGACAAGGGCGGCGAAACTTGGGAAATCCTGCTTCCGAGCCGGAGAGACTTGGTTGACTACGCCAACCGAATGGCGGAAGCCGTCCGAACGATCGCAAAGCTGGAGAACCGCTCTGAGCTTGCCGTTCTCGGCGATCTGCAAGCTTCTGGTTCAGATGTAATCCGGCTCCGCTCCACCGATGCCGATGTATTTGGCGCGATTTCAATCCGCGATGGCGTTGTGTTGCATGAGGATGCCGAGAATTTGCTCTATGCGGCCGCATGCTCTGCCATACGGCCCGCAGCCTATTACCATGCCCGCAAGATTGATCAGGCTGTTGAGTACATGAACTCTGTCCGCCTTGGCCAATCCGAGCGAGGCAGCTACGTTCTAAACCTGCTCTCACCTGTTAGCCCCGCGCTTAAGCGTCCAGCGCAATTGTCTCTCGACTCGTCTTTTGAAGATGACCCCTACCCACGCCTCGTCACACGACGCCTCAACGAGGCTCTTGCCGGACTGAGTGATGCTGTTACCGAAGCTGCCGTAACGGATGACTTCAAGGCTTTCGAAGACGGTGTCTCAAAGGGGGTCAGCGCAAATCTCTGTGATGCGGTTGCACGCTTGATCCGCCACGCGAAGGGCATTGAAATCGGGCTGACCTGGGCACGCGTCCGGCCCACACCAAGTCCAAACCCAAAGCATGTATTCGCAAATGACTTTGCCACTATAATTGAAGAAGCGGCGCGAGAATTTCGCCGCACATCGCCCAAGCTCGACGAAACGGTTAGTGGCTTTGTCATCGCATTGGAACGCTCACCGCAGGATTTTGACGGGCGCGCAACCCTTCAAGCATTTGTCGATGATCGCCCCCGTCGGATTTCTGCGGTATTTGAACGCTCCGAATACAAAAAGGTTATTCATGCATTCGAGAGCAAAATCCCTGTTTCGGTGGAAGGCGACATTTACCCCGCCGGAGCTCGGCTTGAGCTGAGAAATCCGCGAAATCTCATGTTTCTTCCGACCGAATGATACGGACGGCGCCCGAAGCAGGTCCCAGCACCCATCCGCCCCCCCGTCACTTCTTCTCCAGCATCAGCATGCCCTGTTCGCGGATGCGGTGGGTGAGCTTTTCGCCGAGCTTGGCGAGCAGCCAGGGCAGGTCGACCTCCACGCGCACTTCGCGCTCGTCCACGTCGATGCGGCCGGCGACGGTCTGGGCCAGGACGGACAGGCGGAAGTCCAGGCGGTCTTCCGTCCAGGTCTCCTCGACGTTCGCCTGCAGGCTGGACAGCTGGGAGCGGAGCTGGCCCAGGCCGCGGTCGATGCGATCCTTCGCCTCCTGCCGGCCGAGCTGGTGCGGGATGGTGACGGTCAGCGGCTTGCTCATGCGGCCCTCTTGCGGAACAGGAACCCTCACCATAACAGCCACGGTGTCGGTTTCGCTCCCCCGCTGAAATTAGGGGGTATCCAATTGTAGAACTTGCACGGCGGTACGACGTGTGGCGCGCCCGCGATCCGCGCGGGTGACCTTGTGGAAGACCATGCGCCGCTCCCCGTTCCTGCGCCGGACCACGGCCCTGCTGGCCATCGCCGCCCCGCTCGTCTTCGCCGCCGGCCCCACCAACGGTGCCCGCGCCCTGGACCTGTTCGGCGAGTCCTTCCGATCGGTCGACGAGGTGCTGGCGTACAACCGCGAGGGCGGCGTGCGGTTCCTGGACCGGCAGGGGCGCTTCCTGGGGTCGTCGGGGGAGAACGCCGGGGCCGCCGTGCCGGTGGACAAAATGCCGCGCCACCTGCTCCAGGCGCTGATCGCCAAGGAGGACCGGCGCTTCTTCGAGCACGCCGGGCTCGACTACCTGGGGCTGGCGCGCGCGCTGTCGGTGGCGGTCACGTCGGGCCGCATCAGCCAGGGCGGCAGCACGCTGACCCAGCAAACCATGAAGAACATCTTCCTGAAGGACGAGGACCGCTGGACCCGCAAGGTGCAGGAACTGGCCACCGCGCAGGAATTCGAGGAAAAGGTCGGCAAACGGAACGTGCTGTACCTGTACCTTAACCGCGCCTATTTCGGGACCGGCGCCTATGGCGTGGAGGCGGCGGCCAAGGTCTATTTCAACAAGCCGGCGACGGAGCTGACGCTGAAGGAGTCGGCGGTGCTGGTCGGCATGCTGCCGGCACCGTCGCGCCTGAACCCCTTCGCCGACGAGAAGCGCGCGGAGGAGAAGGCGGCCATCGTTCTGGACACCATGGCCGACGCCGGCTTCATCACCCGGGCGCAGGCCGACCGCGCCAAGCGCCAGCGCCTGACCCTGGCCGAGGCCAACCGGTCGGCCGTGGCCGTGTCCGGCGGGTTCCGCGCCATGGCCAAGGCGCGCTTCGACCGCTTCCACGCCGACTTCTACGGCAAGGACGCGGAGCTGGGCAAGGACACCACCGGGCCGGGGCCGACCTTCACCGTGCGCACCACGCTGGACCGCGACCTGCAGGTGGCCGCCGTGCGCACGCTGGAGGCGGTGCTGAAGCGCAACGCCGCCCGCATCGGCGACGCCGAATGCGCACTGGTGGCGCTGAGCGATTCGGGTGAGGTGCTGGCCATGGTCGGCGGGCGCGACGCGGCGGCGCGGCGCGACCACTTCAACCGCGCCATGCAGGCCAAGCGCCAGCCGGGTTCCGCCTTCAAGCTGTTCGTTTACTTGGCGGCGCTCGAGCGCGGGCTGACGCCGGACAGCGTCGTCGACGGCTCCCGCTTCGAGCTGCCGGGCGAGCGGAGCATCCGCAACTTCGACGACCGTTATCCGGAGCGGATGACGCTGGCGCAGGCGCTGGCGCGTTCCAGCAACACGGCGTCCGTCCGCCTGACCCAGGGGCATGTCGGCGAGGTCGTGGAGATGGCGCGCCGCCTGGGCATCGGCACGCCGCTGGACCGCACGCTGGGGCTGGCGCTGGGCAGCAGCGAGACGACGCTGCTGGAACTGACGCAGGCCTACGCCTCGGTCGCCAACGGCGGCCTGCGCGTCGAGGCGCGCGCCTTCCAGCGCATCGCCGATCCGCGCGGGCGGGAGGTCTACGCCGTCGGCGCGCCGGCGCCGGAGCGCGTGCTGGCGCCGCAGACCGCCGCCGCCATGCAGGCCATGCTGCGCGGCGTGCTGGGCAAGGACGGCACCGGCCGGGTGGCGGCGTTCGGCAACGGTGGGGGCGGAAAGGCGGCCGGCGGCAAGACGGGCACCACCAACGACTACCGCGACGCGCTGTTCGTCGGCTTCGCCAACGGCATGACGGTGGGCGTGTGGGTGGGCAACGACGACAACACGCCCATGAAGGGTGTCACCGGCGGCTCCGTCCCCGCCGAGATCTGGCGCGGCTTCATGGCCGAGGCCGCGAAACTGAAGAAGGCGGGCTGACGCGCCCGGAACGCCCCGGCCGCTGCCCCGTTTCGCTCGATACGGGAAACGGGGGGAGGGCTCGGCCATGGCCGGGAAACGGCGGAAGGTGCGCGTTTGGCTGCTGGGCGGTGTGGCCGCGACGGCCCTGTCCGGCTGCGCCGCGTTCGACCGGGCGGTGACGGTCGATTGCTGGCAGCTGGACGACGCCGCCCTGGTCCGCGCCCGCGCGGAGGGCCTGTGCGGGGACGCCTTCGCCCTCAACACGCTGTTCATCCCTCCCCCACCCCCGCAGCTGCCGGCGTGGCGGCGCGCCCAGGGCGGCGCCGGCTCCGGCCCGGAGCGCGGCGGCGCAACGGCCGGAACCGCGCAGGGCATGGCGACGGGTACCGGGAGCGGTGATCAGGGAAACACTGCGGGGACCTCGGCGGGTACGTCCGCGGGAAGTGGCACGCCCGGCGGGGCGGGTTTGGGCGGCAGCGGATCGGCCGGCAGCGGCGGCCGGTCGGGCGGCGGATCCGGTAAAGGCGGTGACGGCGGCGCTGGCGGCGGGGCCGGAGGCTCCGGCGGCGGTGGTTCCGGTGGAGGCGGTGGTTCTGGAGGAGGTGGCGGTTCTGGTGGCGGAAGTGGCGGCTCCGGTGGCGGCGGGGGCTCCGGTGGTGGCGGGGGCTCCGGTGGGGGCGGTGG
>NZ_DASPMG010000216.1:0-13133 GCF_035627195.1 Azospirillum sp. | reverse complement strand
GTCGACGATGCCGAGCACGGTGCCGGCCGCCACACGCTGGCCGTACTCGAAACGTTTCTCCTTCAGCACGCCGCCGAACGGCGCCACCACCGTGACCATGCTGCCCGGCTCGATGGCGCCCATCAGTTCGACCGTCTTGCGCGCCGGCCGCGGCTGCACGGTGAAGGACATGCCTCCCGGCACGGCGTCGGGCATCGGCATCGGGGCGGCGGCGGAGCGGAACTCGCCGGACTGCCACGCCACGCCGCCGGCCACGGCGAACAGCATCAGCACCGATCCTGCAACGGCGAGGCGCCACGTGCGCGCCCGGCGGGTGGAGGCCTGCGCCTCCTCCTTGCTGCGCTCGAGGTCGCGGTAGGCGGTGGCCAGCTTACGGTGCTGTTCCTCCAGCCGGTGCGCCGCCTCGCGCTCGGCCTCGCGCAACGCCACCAGTTCGGTCACGTCGGTGAACAGGCAGACGATGCCCTGGCGCCGCCGCCGGCCGCCCGCGGTGTCGAACAGCGCGCTCGTTTCCACCGACAACGTGGCGGTGCTGCCATCCGGCCGCGTGAAGGGGACCTCGTTGCGGCGCTCCGCCTCCTCGTCGGCGGCCTGGAGCACGTCGAGCACGGCGTCGACGAAGGCGTCGCTGCCCGGCACCTCCAGCATCACCGCGCCGAACGGCATGCCCAGCGCGTCGTCGGCCGGAATGCCCAGGATGGTGGACGCCGCCGGGTTGAAGGCGACGATGCGGCCGTCGGTGCCGATGCTGACGACGCCCTCGGTCATGCTGTCGAGGATCGCGCGCGTCGCGTCGTCGCTCCCCGGCAGGGTGCCCGCCGTCATGCCCGTTCCCGAAAGATTGCTCATGGCGCCTCGGGATCGTTGAGCTGGATCTGCCAGGTGTCCAGCGTGGTGCCCAGCCGCTGGTCCAGCGCCACCAGCGCGTTCAGGTAGCTGATCATCGCCTCCAGCTCGATCACCTCGGCCTGGCGCAGCTCGTTCTGGAAGCTGACCACCTGGAAGTTGGTGGTGCGCCCGGCGCGCAGCTTGGCGTTCTCGATCTCCAGCTTCTTCACGGTCAGCTCGTGCGCCTGCTTGGCCAGCTTGTACTGGCGCCACAGCGTGTCGACGTTGCGCACGGCGTCGCGCACGTCCTGTTCGATCTGCGCGCGCAGCTGTTCGAGCTGAAGCTCGCTCTGCCGGAGCTGCGTCGTGGCGCTGACCACCGCCTGACGCTGCGGCAGGTCGTTCAGCGGGATGACCAGCTGCAGCCCGGCGCCCAGGTTGGTGCGGCTGCGCCCCATCAGCTCCAGCGCCTCGCGCTCGCTGCGCCCGCTGGTCGGCACGCTGACCGATCCGGTGGCCGACAGATCCCACAGCCGCTGGTTCTCCGCCTGCGCCTGGGCGATGCGGGCGGTCTCGATGGAGAGCAGTTGGCCCAGGTGGTCGGGCCGGCTGTCGAAGGCGATGGCGCGCACCGCCTCGAAATCGATGCGCACCGGCTCGGCGCTCAGCGTGTCGGCGGGTTCGATGCGCGTGTGCGGGTCGAGCGCCAGCAGAGTCACCAGCTGCAGCCGCGCCGAATCGAAGGCGTTCTCGGCCGATATGCGCGCCAGCTCCTGCGAGGCGACGGTGGACTGCGACTGCACCAGCTCCGCCTCCGCCATGCGGCCGGCCTGGATCAGCGCCTGGTTGGTCGCCTGCAGGTCGTAGGCGCGCTTCACGGCCGCGCGGGCGATGCCGACGCGCTGCTGGGCGGCGATGAACTGGTGATAGGCGCCGATGATCTGCGTGACCGTGTCGGCGACGCGCGCCTTCAGCTGCACCTGGGCGGCGCGCTCCTGGATGCGGGCGATGCGCAGGCCGGCCGTGGCGGCGTCATAGCCGGCGCCGCGCAGCAGCGGCTGGATGACCGACAGCGTCAGCGTCTGGCTGCCGCTGCGCTGGCCCGGCAGGGTGCCGCGCGCGGCCGTCTGGCTGTTGCCCCAGGTCAGGCCCAGCGTGGTGCCGATCGGGCTCTTCAAAGTCACGGTGGGGGTGACGGTGGCGCTGCTGCGGTAGGTGTTGCCGGTCGCCCCGCCGCCACCACCGGACGCCACCACGTCGGGCGGCACCTTCAGCGACCCGGTGCGCTGCACGCTGTAGCCGGCGACGATGGAGCCCTGCGGGCGGAACTCGTTCTCCGCCAGCAGCAGGTTGTATTTGTCGACGACGCGCTGCAGGTAGGCGCTGCGGATCTGCCGGTTCTGCCGCAGGCCGAGGTACACCGCCTCCGGCAGGGTCAGCTTGATGGCCTTGCCCTCGGCCGCGGCGGGAACCGGCGGCACGCCCGCGGGGGCGGGCGGCGCGTAGGCGCGGTTCGGCTGCAGCCCCTGCCCCACGGCCGGGGACGCCGTCAGGGCCAGCCCGACAAGGATCGCGAGGAAGGGCGTTCGGCGATGCGCCGGAGTGCGGGACAAGGCGCCGGCCTTCACGCGGTCGGACCGGCGGCGCGCGGCCCGGTCAATCCAATGCGTCCGTCGAAGTCCGTCATGATCGTGATTCGAAGCGCCCGGCGCATTGCAATTTCTCGCTGTGGCCGAGAATGCGAATCGCAATATTGGATGTCAATGTTTTTGGACCCGGATCGGGGCGCCGAAGACCGGCGCCCCGGTCTTCCCGAACGCTCACGGGCAGATCAACCCGACGTTGAGCGAGGTGCCGGAGGCGATCGCCACCTGCCGGCCGGTGCGGCCCTTCAGGTTGAACCTGCAGTCCTTCGAATGCCCGAGGACGACGGCCACGTTGACGAAAGCTTGGTCGTCCGTGTTCAGGAAGGGCGCGCAGTGCATCTGGCCGATGGGCACGGAGTCCTTGTCCTGATACGCCCACTGGCGACCGTTCGATCCGAACAAGCCGATGCGGAGAAAGGCGAGGTAGACGCCGTTCTGCACGATGCAGACTTCGCCGGCCTGCCTGCCCTCCTGGGCGTGGGCGGCGGACGTTCCCGCCTCCAGCGCCAGGATGGCAGCGAAAACAAGGGTGCCGAACGCAAAGACACGGCGCATAGCGGAAACTCCATGAAGCGGGCCGGCCCCCGACGGCCGGCGCTGGTGTTCGTTGGTGACGACCGGCGTCCGGAAGTTCCGGTTGTCCGCCCATCGCGATGGAAGGGAGCGCCACACGCTCAGGGGCAGGCCAGACCGACGTTGAGCGTGGTGCCGGACGACGTGACCGTCTGCTGGCCGGTGCGGCCGAACAAGGTGAACTGGCATTGCTTCGCCTGCCCAAGGACTGCGTCCACGGTAATAAGGACCCTGTCATCGATGTACTTAAAGGGAGCACAATACATCGCGCCGATGACCACGCCTTTCTTCTCGTACCCCCTCACCACTCTGCCGTGGCTTTCGAAGATTTTGATCCGGACATTCGCAAGATACACGCCATTCTGCTGAACGCAGACTTCGCCGGCCTGATTTTGAGACTGAGCGTTGGCCCCGGACATTCCCATGCCCAGCACCAGGGCGGCGACGGCCAGCGGAAGGGCGGAGAAGGTACGGTCACGGCGCATGCCGGAAACTCCATGAACAAGCCGGTCCCCGATGGCCGGCGCAGCTGTCCGTTGGTGACGGCCGGCGGGCGGGAGTTCCACCCGCTCCCGCAAAAAATCCGCATCATGCGATCTGCCGGCCGGCCAGCCGGGCGAACGGCCCGTTCTCGGCCATCAGGCGCTTGTAGGTGCCGCTCTGCACCACCCTTCCCTGATCCAGCACCAGGATGCGGTCGGCGTTGGCGATGGTGCTGAGGCGGTGGGCGATGACGATGCGGGTGGCCGACAGCGCCTCCAGCCGCTTCATCACCTCGGCCTGGATGCGGTTGTCGAGCGCGCTGGTCGCCTCGTCGAAGATCAGCACCGTGGGCTTGCCGGCCACCGCGCGGGCGATCATCAGGCGCTGCGCCTGCCCGCCCGACAGGGTGCCGCCGCCGTCGGTCACCAGCGTCTGCATGCCCATGGGCAGGCGCCGGATGTCGTCGGCAAGGCCGGCGACGGCGGCCGCCTCCCACGCCTCATCCACCGTGCAGCCCGAGGTGCCGCGGATGTTCTCCAGGATCGACCCCGCCATCGGCCGCCCCTGCTGGAGCACGGTGCCGATGCGCCGCCGCACCGCCTGGGGGTTCAGGCCGCGCAGGTCGCGCCCGTCGTAGAAGATCGCCCCCGCCTGCGGCGTCTCCAGCCCCAGCAGCAGCCGCACCAGCGTGGACTTGCCGCAGCCCGACGGGCCGACGACGGCCACGAACTCCCCCGGCTCCACGGTGAAGGACAGGCCGGCGAAGACGCTGCCGCCGTTCTCGTAGCGGAAGCCGAGGTTGCTGACCTCGATGGCGCCGGACAGCGGACCCGGATCCACCTTGCCGGCGCGCCGCTCCGGCACGGCGTCGAGCAGCGTGCGCCCGTACTTCAGCCCCGGCGCCAGGAAGAAGCAGGCCATGACCAGCTGCGCCAGCTGCGCCGCCCCGGCGCTGGCGCCGGCGAAGGCGACGACGACGGCCAGGAAGGCGCCGGTGCTCAACGCCTCCTCGCGCAGCAATGCGACCACGGCGAACATGGCGGCGAGGCTCAACACCTGATAGCCGGCCAGGAAGGCCGTGTGCAGGTTGGCCACGCGGCGGGCGCGCAGCATGCGGCTGCGCATCAACGCAAAGCGCCGGGCCCAGCCGACGAAGGCGCGCGTCTCCGCCGCCGCCAGCCGGATCTTCTGGATGCCGCCGATCACCTCGTTCACGAAGGCGTTGACGAGGCCGGCCTTCTGCTCGCCGTCGGCCATGGCGCGGTTCTGCAGCCACCCCGCCGCCACGGTGACCGACACCAGCACCCCCATCAGCCCGCACGCCGCCAGCGCCGCCCGCAGGTCGTAGAAGAACAGCAACCCCAGGCTGGACAGCAGCGTCGCCCCCGCCACCACGCCGCCGGACGCCAGCTGGCGCACGGACGCTGCGAAGGTTTCCAGCACGCCGACCCGCGCGGCGAGGTCGCCGGCCGCGTGCCGGCTGAGGAACGACAGCGGCAGGCGGATCACCCGGTCCCACAGCGCCGCCTGCAGCCGCCCGCCGGCCCGCGCGTCCAGCCGGATCGCCGCCACCCGTGCCGCCAGATCGACGGCCATCTTGACGACGGCGGCCAGCGCCAGCGCCGCCCCCATCTCCAGCAGCCGGTCGGTGGCGCGCCCGGGCACCACGGTGTTGATGGCGAAGCCCGTCAGCACCGGCGGCAGCGTGCCCAGCAGCGCCCCGAAGAGCGACAGCAGAAGCAGCGACGCCACGTCCGCCCCGCCCTGCCGGAAGCCGAAGCCGAACAGGCCCGCCACCGTCACCTTCCGGTCCGGCAGCGGCGTGTAGAGCACGTGCGCGTGCCGGGCGAGGCCCGCGGCGCCTTGGCGGTCCAGCGGCCGGGTGCTGCCGTCGGCCGGGTCGTAGACACGGTAGCCCGCGCGCCAGCCGCCGCGCGGCAGCAGCGCCACCGCCTGTCCGCCGCCCGTCCGGCCGCCATCCTTCCGGAACGCCAGCAGCGGCCCGTGGTCGCGCCGCCACCAGCCGTCCTCCAGCGCGATGCGCCGGTGCCCGAAGCCGGAGGCCTGCGCCACCTCCTCCAGCGTCGGCGGCACGTCGGCCTCCGCCGCGCGGATCTTGGCCGGCCGGACGACGCTGATCCCCATGGCCTTGCCCACGGCGGCGGCGGCGGCGAACAGGAATTCCCCACCCCGCGCGTCCACCGCCGCCTCGGCCGGCGGTCCGCCGACCAGCCCGGCGAGGTCGCCCAGCGCCTCCCGCAGGTCGTGCTCCTGCCGGCGCGCGCGGGCGGCGACCAGCGCGTGGTCGTCGACCAATGCCAAGCTGAGGTTGACCGACAGCACCGCCAGCGCCGCGGCGTGGAAGGCGGCCAGCGCCTCCCAGAAGGCGGTGGTGCGCAGGGCGAACAGCGTCGCCGCCGCCATGGTCTCGGCGGCCGCGTCCACCTCCACCCACAGCCCGGCGGTGACCGGGACGGCGCCCGCCACCGGTTCCAGCCCGGCCAGCATGCCGCCCTGGGGCAGCGTCAGCCACGCCACGCGCCGCCGCCCGGCGACCAGCGCGCCCGCCGGCAGCGCCAGCCGCCGCCCCGGCACCGCCAGCACGGTGGGGCGCGGCCGTTGCGCGACCAGCCCGGCGATACCGTCGCCCAGGCGGCCGATCCAGGCGTCCAGCCCGTCCGCCAGGGCCAGCGCCGCCATGGGGTCGGCCCCGGCGGCGGCCAGCGCGTCGGCGTCGAAGCGCACCGCCTCCGTCTCCGCCCAGGGCACGGCGACGAGGCGCGCCTCGCCCGGCAGGTCGGGCAGGACCGGCACGAGCGTCCCGGCGGTAAGCGTGCAGAGGTGCCGGCGGTTGCCCTCCTCGCCCGTCCCCCCGGCCGCCAGCGCGAAGACCTCGGCCCCGCCCCTGGCGATCAGCCAGCCGGCGCCGCCCAGCGTCCAGGCCTCCGCCACGGCCACGCGCTCGCCCAGCTGCGCCAGCCGGTCGGCGGGCAGCGCCGCCGTGGCGGCGGGTGCCGCGCGGGCGATGGGAACGGCGTCGCTCATGCGTCGAGCAGCCTTCGGTACGGGCCGTCCACGTCCTTCAGCGCCTCGTGCCGGCCCTGCTGGACGATGCGGCCCTGGTCGATGACGATCAGGTCGGCATCACGGATGGTGCTCAGCCGGTGCGCGATGATGATGCAGGTGCAGCCGCGGCGCTTCAGGTTCGCCGCCACCTCGGCCTCGGCCAGGGGGTCCAGCGCGCTGGTCGCCTCGTCCAGGATCAGGACGCTGGGGTCCAGCGCCAGGGCGCGCGCCAGCTCCAGCCGGGCGCGCTGGCCACCGCTGAGGTTGCGGCCCCGCTCGTGCAGCACCGCCTCGTACCCGTCCGGGCGGCTGGCGACGAAGTCGTGGATGGCCGCGTCGCGGGCGGCGGCGTGCAGCCGCTCCTCCGGCACCGCCCCGTCCCACAGCGACAGGTTGTCGCGAACGGAGCCGGAGAACAGCACGATCTCCTGGTCCACCACGGCGACCGAGTTGCGCAGAACCGGCACCGGGATCGCGTCGATGGGCTGGCCGTCGATGCGCACCTCCCCCGACCACGGCCGGTACAGGCCGGAGACCAGCTTGGCGATGGTCGACTTGCCGCTGCCGGACGCGCCGACGATGGCGACGTGCGCCCCGGCCGGGATGTCCAGGCACAGCCCCCGGATCAGCGGCGCCTCCAGCGGGCTGTAGCCAAAGGTGACGTCCACCAGTTGCACGGCCCCCGCCAGCTTCCGGGCCGCGGGCGCGGCCCCGGCCGGCCGGCCGGCGGCGAACGCCGGGTCCGCCGGCTGGCGCAGCACGTCGTCGGTGCGCGCCAGCAGGCCACGCGCGTCCTGGATCTGCCCGGCCAGCTGCACGAAGGCGCCGACGGGGCCGAGGAACAGGCCCATCAGCCCCTGGAAGGCGACCAGCATGCCGACGGTGATCTCCCCCTCCATGATGCGCAGGCCGCCCACCACCAGCACCGCCGCCCCCGCCACGGCGGCCAGCAGCGGCGGCAGCATGCCAAGCCGCGCCTGCGCGCGCTGCATGTCCTGGCGGATGGTCAGCAGCCGCGCGTTGGCGGCGGCCAGCTTGGTGAACAGCACCGATTCCGTGCCGCCGGCCTTGTACGTCTCGATCATCGTCAGGCCCTGCATGGCCGTGCCGGCCAGCTTGCCCGTCTCGGCGATGGCGCGCTCGCCCCGGTCGGCCAGCCCGCGCGTGGTCAGCGCCAGCGCCAGCAGGTTCAGCGCCGCGAAGCCCACCACCACGCCGGTCAGCACCAGGTCGTACTGCGCCATCACCAGCGCGAAGACCGCCACGGTCAGCAGGTTCAGCGCCGCCGTCGCCAGCTGGTGCGACAGCAGCACCGCCAGCCGGTCGTTCAGCGCCACGCGCGCCGCCACCTCACCGCCGTGGCGCTGGGCGAAGAAGCCCATGGGCAGGTGCAGCACGTGCACCAGGAACCGCCCGGCCCCGGCCATCGACAGCTTGGTCTCGAAGCGCAGCAGCGCCGACTGCTGCAGCCACGTCAGCAGGAAGGTCAACAGCGCCGCCCCGCCCATCGCCTGCAGCAGCGGCTTCAGCCACCCCGCCTGCTCGCCGATCAGGACGTAGTCGGTGAAGACCCGCGCGAAGGTCGGCTGCAGCAGCCCCGGCACCACCAGCGTCAGGCTGACCAGCACCGCGAACACGAAGGCGGATCGAGAGGAGCGCAGCCGTTCCGCCAACCCGGCCAGCGGACGCTGCGGCCGGCCGTCGCGCCGGAACTCGGCCCCGCGGGCCAGCACCAGCGCGATGCCGGTGAAGGCGCGGTCGAACGCGGCGCGGGTGACGGTGCGCGGGCCGGTGGCCGGGTCGTTCAGCCGCACGTGGCCGCGCCCCACCCCCTCGACCACCAGGAAGTGGTTGAACTCCCAGAACACGATCAGCGGCAGCGGCAACTCGGCAAGCTCGTCCGGCTCCACCCGCAACGCCTCCGGCTCCAGGCCGTAGGCCTGGGCGGCGCGCATCACGTTGTCCAGCCGGCTGCCGTCGCGCGACACGCCGCAGGCCACGCGCAACTCCTCCAGCGGCACGAAGCGCCCGAAGTGGCCCAGCACGATGGCCAGCGACGCCGCCCCGCACTCCGACGCCTCCATCTGCAGAACGGTCGGCGTGCGCACGCGCGGCCCCCCGAACAGCGAGAAGCCCATCATGGCGCCTTGCCCAGCAGGCGCTGCATCGCCGGCACGGCCAGCGCCGCCGCCGGCACCCGGTCGGTGACGATGCGCCCCTCCGTCAGCGTGCCCGGATCGACGCCGACCGGCGGCCCCAGGGAGGAAGTCCAGGCATAGCCGCTGGGCGTCGCCGGATCGGCATCGAGCGCCACCCGCACCTCGAACGGCGCCCCCTCGCCCGACAGGGCGCGGACCAGCTGGTCGTTCTTCAGCGTCAGCAGCATGCCTTCGGTGGAGGACGGCACGGCGGCCACGGCGGCGACGCGGCCGGTCAGGAAGCCGTAGGTCTCGTGGTCCACGGTGGAGGGGCCGAGGAACACCTCCATGCCCGGCGCCACCTTCTTGCCCTCGCGCGGGGGCAGGTACAGCACGGCCTCCAGCAGGCCCGGCGCGCCCTCGGCCTCCGGCCGGTCGCGCAACAGGCCGACGATGGCCTTGCCGGGCACCACGTACTCGCCGTGCGTGGCCTTCAGCTCCGCCACCCGGCCGCCGTGCGGGCTGGTGATGACGAGGTTGCGCGACAGCGAATCCTGCAGACCCGCCACCATGCGCTCCAGCTCCTCGATCTTCTGTTCGATCTGGAACAGCTCGCGGTCGCGCTGGATGGCGCGCTCCTCGGCCTGGGTGCGCAGGGACACCAGCTGGATCTCGGTCTGGGCGACGGTGTCGTCCACCTTGTTCATCTCGACGCGGGTGTCGATCAGCTGCTGGCGGGCGATGTACTTCTTGGCGTCCAGCTCGGCCTGGTAGGTGGCGCGCTCGTGCAGCCACTTGCGCTGCTCCTGCAGGATGCCGACGCGCAGGCGCAGTGCGCGCTCCTGCTCGGCCAGCAGCTCCTGCGTGGCGCGGATGGTGCGGTCGTGGTAGGCGGCCACCGCGTCCCGCTGCCGGCGGGCGTCGGCCAGCTGGCCTTCCAGCTGCTCCAGCCTGATGGCCGTCTCCGTCTGGTCGACGCGGGCGACGACCTGGCCCGCATGCACCCGGTCGCCGGGGCGGACCAGCACCGCCTCGACCCGCCCCTGGGTCGCGGAGACCACGTCGACGATGCCGCCGGGGTTGATCAGGATGCCCTGCCCGGCCACCGAGACGGGGACGCGGGTGACCACACTCCACGCCACCGCGGCGGCGATCAGCGCGCCCAGCGCCGCCAGCGCCGCCCAGGTGGCCGGCGGCGTCAGCGACATCGCGTCCTCCAGCTCGGCGACGGCGCCGAGGTGGTCGAGCGCTTCCTTGCGGTACAGCCCTTCCGTCATGGACGCCACCATGGCGGAGATACGCCTTAGGTTTCAACCGCCTGCATACGACCAGGAAAAATATCGCACCGCCGGTGGAACCGGTCGCGCGGCGGCGTCACCAAGACTGTGGATCGGATGAACTGCCGCGAACAGCGAGGACGCCGCGATGACGAACGCCACCCCCGCCAAGCCCCGGATCGGCCGCACCCTGGACATCGACGCCACGCAGCGCATTGTCGGTGGCCAGGGGGGCGGCCAGGGAACCACGTTCCACGGCGACGACCGCAACAACGCCTTCACCGGCACCGCCGGCGCCGACATGATCGAGGCGGGCGGCGGCGACGACAAGCTGTACGGCGCCGATGGCGACGACACCGTGCGCGGCGGCGCCGGGGACGACCGCATGGACGGCGGCCGCGGCACCAACCAGATGAACGGCGGCGAGGGCGACGACACCCTGTACGACGGCGGCGACGGCAGCACCCTGCAGGGCGGGGCCGGCAACGACCGGATCGTCAGCGACGGCGACGGCGCCTGGATCGACGGCGGCGACGGCAACGACACCATCGAGGCCAAGCGCGGCGAGAACGTGATCTGGGGCGGGGCCGGCGACGACGAGATCCGCGGCGGCGAGGACAAGGACGTCATCCGCGACAGCGCCGGCAACGACAAGATCGACGGCAGCGACGGCGACGACATCATCGCCGGCTCGGGCGGCGACGACGCCGTGGACGGCGGCGCCGGGCACGACTTCTACGTCTTCGGCCCCGGCTTCGGGCACGACACCTTCGACGGCGGCGAGGGCCAGGACGGCATCCGGGTCATGAACCTGCTGTTCGCCGACGTCGCCGTCACGGTGACCGAGGGCAACCCGATCATTCAGGGCGCCACCTGGCACGCCAACGGCGTTCCGTTCTCCGGCGTCATCACGCTGCCCGACGGGTCGACGCTGCACTTCAAGAACGTCGAGTACGTCGTCGTTTACTGAGCCACACCCTCTGTTGATCCGGGGCCGGTTGCACACGTATGGACAAATCGGAATTGCTTTGAACACGCTCCATCGCCGCGCCGGCTCGCCCGCGCGGCGATGGTATGAGCGGAGCGGGTGCGATGGAGCGTGGAGAGATCCCGGCGACGGTGGCGCCGCCGGACGCGGCGACGGTGCGCGAGTTCCAGCGCGTTGTTTCGGAATACAACGTCCGCATCTACCGCTTCATCCTGAAGCGCGTCGGCCACCCCGACGAGGCGCAGGACCTGACGCAGCAGACCTTCCTGGAAGCCTACCGCCAGCTGGGCCGGTTCCGCGGCGAATCGACCATGTGGACGTGGCTTTGCGCCATCGCCAACAACGTGGCGCGCAACCACCGGTCGCGCGCACCGCAGCACCGTTACCACTTCGTCTCGGACGAGGTGCTGCAGTTCCACCCCGCCGACGCCGCCGACCCGGAGGAGGCGCACGCCCGCCGCCAGCAGGTCAAGCGCCTGCGCGCCGCGCTGGACGAGCTGTCGGACGACGCGCGCGCCGTCTTCGTGCTGGTGGCGCTGGACGGCGTGTCGTACGAGGACGCGGCGCGGATCCTGGACGTACCGGTCGGCACGGTGCGGTCGCGGCTGTCGCGGGCCCGCAACGCGCTGCGCGAACGTCTCGATGGAACTTTTCCGAACGCCGTGTGACCAACATGTCATGGACGCGACCGGATGGACCGGCCGCGCCATCGGAGGAAAGGGCCGGCGATGTCCCGCGAAGAACTGATCGACCTGCTGGAACAGGGGCTTGACCAGGGCTTGTCGAGCGACGAGTGGCGCCGCGCCCTGAACGCGCTGGCCACCCGCGGCGACGCAGGCGAGATCCTTGCCGCCGTCAACCGGCTGGCCCGCACCGCCGACGACCTGCGCGCCGCGTACGACGCCGCCCCGGCGCCGGCCGGCCTGGAGGCCGGCATCCTCCAGGCGCTGGCCGCCGAGGCCGCACCGCGGCAAAGCGCTGCGGCGTCCGGCCTGCTGGGCCGCCTGCCCGGCCTGATGGCCGCCGTCAGGGCGCGTTCGGCCGAGGCAGTGCGCTCCGTCGGCCAGGCGCTGAGCCCCGCCGACCTCGCCGCCGTGGCCGCCGCGCGCGGTCCCATGGCGCCGCCGGAGCCGTCGGCCGGCGCCCGGCCCGCGGACGACCCGCACGACGGCGACACGACCGGCCCCACGCCCGGCCCCACACTCGTGCCACAGTCCGACACGCCACGGGCTATCCCGCCGACGCCCGCCCCCGCCGCCGTCCAGACGGCGTCGGCGCAGAACGGCGTGGTCCACTTTGGCCCCGGCGCCGGCACGCGGATCGTCGCCGAGGACTCCGGGCCGGTCACCGTCGACCTCGGCCCGCTCGGGCCTCTCGCCATGGGCGGGTGGATCCTCCATCTCGAGCACGGCGCGGTCGCCGAGGAGCACGAGGACCATCTCCTGCTGACAGGCGACGTCGAGGGCCTGATCGTCCTGCCCGACGGCAGCATGCTGGCCTTCGGCCCGGTGGCGGAGATCCGCTGGGACTGACCTGCCCGGCTCTGCTGCAGATTGGACCGCTGTGGGGTGTGATGGCCGGAGCGCTGCCGGCGGCGGCATCTTGACAATATTCCTATTATCGCGTAATCATCCCCTGGCCATGGGCGGGGTGCGCCCGCGCCTCCCCTCCCCTCCCCTGCACACGAGCCAGCCATGATGACCACCGCCGACGGGCTTGTGGCGCTGCCCGACGTCGCCCTGCTCCCGCTGATCGAGATCGAGCCCGCCTACGGCCGGCCGCGCCGCCGCGTCTATGAGCCGGAGCTGGAGGCGCTCACCACTTCCATCCGGGAATTCGGGCTCCTGCAGCCCATCGTGGTGCGCCGGACCGCCCGCCAGCGTTACGAGCTGCTGGCCGGCGAGCGCCGGCTGCTGGCCTTCCAGCAGCTGGGCCACGCCCTGATCCCGGCGATCATCACCGCCGGCTTGCCGGCGCTGGACGTGTCGCTGGTGGAGAACCTGCAGCGCCACGACCTCGACGCGCTGGAACTGGCGCAGGCGCTGCACCGGCTGGCCGCCAAGGGGCACGCGCGCGAGGCCATCGCGCGCATCGTCGGGCGCTCCAAGACGTGGGTGGGCGACGTGATGGTGAT
>NZ_DASPMG010000215.1:0-22843 GCF_035627195.1 Azospirillum sp. | reverse complement strand
CAGGAAGGCGGCCTGCACGCTGGCGCGCAGGCGCTTCTGCTCGTTGACGCGGCTCACCGCCTCCAGCGTCATCTTGCGGGGCACCACCGTGCTCCACTTGTTGATCGCCTTCAGGCGCAGCGTGTTGGGCACGTCCAGCAGCGGCACCTGCGTGCCGTCGCGCGGCGACTTGCGGCGGTCCGGGCCGGTGTAGTCGGCCGTCACCACGAACTTCTTGCGCGATTCGACCAGCGAGGTCACCCGCTCCTGCACCTGCTTGGGCGAGACGGGCTTGACCAGCAGGTCGTCGGCCCCCGTGTTGGCGACGCGCATCAGCAGCACCGGCGTGGGCTGCCACGTGGTCAGGATCACGCAGGCAAAGGGGTTGGGCGTGCCCGGCTCGTTGCGCAGGGTGCGCACGAACTTCAGCGCCTCCGCCTCCTCCCCGTCGACGTCGACCAGCAGCAGGTCGGGCGTGGCGTTGGTCAGCAGCGGGGTGGCGTCGCTCACCGTGCTGAAGGTGGCGACGTTCTTCAGGTTCAGGCGGGCCAGCAGCTCGCGCAGCAGGCGCAGCGTGTTGTGCTGGCTGTCGATGACCGCCGCTTCGACCTGGGAGAAATCGTACTCGGGCATCACGGAACTCGGATCAACCGCCGGGCTGACCGTGACCTTAGTGGAGCAACCGTTAATTTCGGCTAACGCAAAACGTCGCGTTCCACGGATTCCACCAGTGTGTAGACCAGCACCGTGCGCCCCTCCACCGGCACCGGCCGCCCGCACAGCAGCATGCGCCCGTCGCCGGCCCCGTCCGCCTCGCGGGTGTCCAGCACGCAACGCCACCCCCGCCCGCCCGGCACCGCCGGCAGGGTGAAGGACACCGCGTCGTGATGCGCGTTCAGCACGATCAGCAGCACCCCGTCGTCCAGCCGCCGCCCCTCGGCGTCCACATACTCGCCCGCGTGGCCGTTCAGCAGCAGGCCGATGCAGCGCGCGTGCGTGTTGCGCCACTGCTCCGCCGTCTTCTCCGCCCCGCCCGGCGTGTACCAGACGATGTCCTTCAGCCCGTCGGGCGACGTGGTGCGCCCGTGCAGGAACACCGGCCGGCGCAGCACCGGGTGCGCCTTGCGCAGCGCCAGCAACCGCCGCACGAAGGCCAGCATGTCGGCCGGTTCGCCCTTCTCCTGCACGGCACTCCAATCCAGCCACGTCAGCGGGTTGTCCTGGCAGTAGGCGTTGTTGTTGCCGTGCTGGGTGTGGCCGATCTCGTCGCCGGCCAGCAGCATCGGCGTGCCCTGGGACAGCAGCAGCGTGGCCAGCAGGTTGCGCTTCTGACGCGCGCGCACCGCCGTGATGGCCGGGTCGTCGCACGGCCCCTCCACCCCATGGTTCCAGGAGTAGTTGGCGGAGTGGCCGTCGCGGTTTCCCTCGCCGTTCGACCAGTTGTGCTTCTCGTTGTAGGCGACGACGTCGGCCAGCGTGAACCCGTCGTGCGCGGTGACGAAGTTCACCGACGACCACGCGCGCCGCCCGTGCTTCTCGAACAGGTCGGACGATCCGGCGATGCGCCCGGCCAGTTCCGGCAGCATCCCCTCGTCCCCCTTCCAATAGCGGCGGACCGTGTCGCGGTAGCGGTCGTTCCACTCCGCCCAGCCCGGCGGGAAGTTGCCGACCTGATAGCCGCCCGGCCCCACGTCCCACGGCTCGGCGATCAGCTTCACGCCGGCCAGCACCGGGTCCTGCCGCACCGCGTCCAGGAACCCCGACCCCGGATCGTAGCCGTAGCTCTCCCGCCCCAGCACCGTCGCCAGGTCGAAGCGGAAGCCGTCCACGTGCATCTCGCTGACCCAGTAGCGCAGGCTGTCCATCACCATCTGCAGCACGCGCGGGTGGGCGATGTTCAGCGTGTTGCCGGTGCCCGTGTCGTCGGCGTAGTACCGCTTGTCGCCCGGCATCAGCTTGTAATAGCTGGCGTTGTCGATGCCGCGGAAGCTCAGCGTCGGGCCCAGGTGGTTGCCCTCGCCCGTGTGGTTGTAGACGACGTCGAGGATCACCTCGATCCCCGCCTCGTGCAGGCGGGCGACCATCGTCTTGAACTCCGACAGGACGCCGGTGGTCATGTACCGCGGCTCCGGCGCGAAGAAGCCGATGGTGTTGTAGCCCCAGTAATTGTGCAGCCCCTGCGCCACCAGATGCCGGTCGTCGGTGAAGGCCTGCACCGGCAGCAGCTCGATCGACGTGATGCCCAGCGCCTTCAGGTGGTCGATGACCGCCTGCGTCGACATGCCGGCGAAGGTGCCGCGCAGCGGCTCCGGCACCGCCGGGTGCTGCATGGTGAAGCCGCGCACGTGCGCCTCGTACACCACCGTGTCGTTCCACGGCACGGCCGGATGCCGGTCGCTGCCCCAGGTGAAGGCGCGGTCCACCACCCGGCACTTGGGCATGGAGCGCGCGTTGTCCCGCCGGTCGAACGACAGGTCCTCCCGCGTCGATCCCAGGCGGTAGCCGTAATGCGCGTCCGACCACTTGATGGACCCGAACAGCGCCTTGGCGTAGGGGTCGAGCAGCAGCTTGTTGGCGTTGAACCGGTGCCCGGCCGACGGCTCGTACGGCCCGTGCACGCGGTATCCGTACAGCAGGCCCGGCCGCGCGTCGGGCAGGTAGCCGTGCCAGACCTCGTCCGTGTGCTCGGGCAGCGGGATGCGCTCCAGCTCCTTGGCACCCGTCTTGTCGAACAGGCACAGCTCCACCTTCTCGGCGTTGGCGGAGAACAGCGCGAAGTTGACGCCGTATCCATCCCACGTGGCGCCCAGCGGATAGGGCTTGCCGGGCCAGACGATCGTGCGGTCGGACCCGTTGGGCATCGGCAAGCGCTCCGGGGCGGTGGGGACGTGCGGCGGGGGGCTGTGGTCGTACGGCATGCGGGCACCTTGCCCCAGCGGACCGGTCACCCTCTTGCAATAAAGGGGAGGCAAGCGCCGGGCGTCAAGCCGCGCGAGGGCCGCAGGCCCCCGCCTTCCCACCCGGCGCAAGTTCATTCGTGGGCGTTTGAAACAAATGAAATATGGCGGTGTCCGAATCGGCATCGTCCTGTAACACGGTGCGCGCAAGGTCCGCACCCATGGACGTTCGTCCACGAATCAATCAGGCTGGGGCGGGATCACCATGAACGCGCAGGAGACGGCGGCCACCAACGTCACCCCGAACCTGACGGACGCGGAGATGGCGCCCGACGCCGCCCCCTCCCCCGTGGCACTGCGCCGTGTCACGCAGGAGGAGCTGGACGCCGTCGCCGCCAAGCACGAGGCGTTCGTCCTGCGCCGCCCCAACGCGGCGCGCGCGGTGCTGAAGCTGTGCGACCTCTCCTTCCTCGACCTGACCGGGCGCAAGCTGTCGGGCGCGGACTTCACCGGCTCGCGCATGGTGGGGATGAAGATGGCGGGCACGGACCTGTCCGGCTCCTCCCTGTTCGGCACCGACCTGCGCCGGGCGCACATGGTGCGCGCCGACCTGAACCGCGCCGACCTGCGCGGCGTGCAGTTGCGCGGCGCCATCATGGCCGGCTGCAACCTGATGCACGCCGACCTGCGCAACGGCATCCTGATGACGCAGTCGTCGGGCGACCTGCTGCCCATGGCGCGCCCGTCGGCGCAGTCCGACCTGTCGTCGGCGGTGCTGGCCCGCTCCAACCTCAGCCAGGCCAAGATCTCCGACAGCTTCGTTCTGCAGACCGACCTGCGCGACACCTGCCTGCGCGGCAGCAAGCTGATGCGCGCCGACCTGCGCAACGCCGACCTCACCGGCTGCGACATGGAGGGTGCCGACCTGTCGGAGGCCAACCTCTCCGGCGCCAAGCTGGAGGGCGCCATCCTCAGCCGCACCGTCATGCGCCACACCAAGCTGGAGGGGGCGAACATGCTGGGCGCCCTCCTCGACGGCGTCGACCTGTCGCTGGCCCGCACCTCCGGCGCCCGTCTGGCGGTGGCCCGCGCCATGCTGGGCGACGAGCTGGGCGCCATCCTGGAGGCGCACGACCAATGGGTGGCGACCAACGGCAAGAAGGGCACCCGCGCCGACCTGTCCGACCGCGACCTGTCGGGCCTGGACCTGTCCGGCGTGAACCTGTCGGCCGCCGTCCTGCGCGCCGCCCGCCTGCACGGCACCGACCTCAGCAGCGCGTCCCTGGTGACGGCGGACCTGGAGCTGGCCGACCTGCGCGGCGCCGTCCTGCGCCACGCCGACCTGCGCGGCATCCGCCTGCACCGCGCGGCCCTGGACTGCGCCGACCTCTCCTGCGCCCAGCTCAGCCCGCTGCCGCTGACCGGCGGCTATCTCTGGTCCGCCGACCTGTCGCGCGCCCGCTGCCGCAAGGCCCTGTTCACCGCCGCCGACCTGACCAAGGCCCGCATGACCGGCACCGACCTGACCGGCGCCGACCTCGCCGACGCCCGCCTGACCGACGCCGTGATGATGAACGCCATCCTCCTGCACACGGAACTGGAGGGTGCGCGCCTCGACGGCGCCGACCTGCGCGGCGCCCAGCGCGCCCTGGCGGCGTGAGGGCCGCCCCCCACCTCTCCCGCCCCGGGAGAGGTCGGCCGGCGCAGCCGGCCGGGTGAGGGCCAAACCCTCTCCCCCCTGGGGAGAGGGTGGTGCGAAGCACCGGGTGAGGGGGTCCCGCGACACGAGCGCTTCGCGCTCCAAAGGGGCCCTGCCCCTTTGATCCCCGCAAGGGGCCACAGGCCCCTTGACCCCATCTATATCTCCCTCCCCTGCCCCCGGCGGGGGAGGGAAGCCCGCGTCAGCGGGCAGGGTGGGGGCAACGCCCTCCCCAAGGATCAACGCTCCCGAAACCGCACCCCCGCCCCGCCCCCGTTCTCCGGGATGAACTCGATCCCCGCCTCTTCCAGCGCCCGGCGGATGGCAAGCAGGTTGTTCCGATGCGGCGTCCGCGCCCCGCGCTCGAAATCGACCACGGTCTGCCGCGATACGTCCGCAGCCACGGCCAGATCCGTCTGGCTCATCCCAAGCATGCCGCGAGCCCCACGGCTTTGGGCCGGCGAAAGGATATCATTCTTCAAAGTCATACAATCCGATTGATTTCGGCCATAAAGTCAATCAAAATGACAGAGTTATAATGCACACAGCGGCCGGGCGGGGTGCGCCAACACCCCACCCGGCCTGACCACAACCCAGCTTGTGCGGAGCTTGGATCATGGCTGATTCCCAAGATACACGGACTCTGCCTTTATCGCGCCGATCTTTGCTGACGTCGGCCCCCGCGGCTCTGGCCGCCCCGCCGCTCCCGGCCGCCGCGCCAGACCCCACCCTGCCCCTCTACGAAGCCTGGGCCGAGGCCCTGCGCCTCACCGAGACCCTCGCGAACATCTGGGCCGAGAAGCCCGTCGATGCCCCGATGGACCCGGAACTGATCGCCGCCTACGACCACTGCGACACCCTCGCCGCCCAACTCCTTGCGACACGGCCAACCACGCTTGCCGGCCTTGTGGCAAAGCTGCGGTGCATACAGGAGCATTTGGCCTGCCGGGAGGACGTGACGTTTTTGGATATCTTTTGGATATCGTCATTCGAGACGCACACGCGCTAAACAGCCATGACATTGATCCCTCTTGACAGTTTAATTAGATTTGATGATATATTCAGACTAGTAATGGCGTGCGGGGATATTTTTGATCTGGCTCGAGGAAAAAACTTCACATGAGTAAGTACAGGCAAGATCATACTGTGCTTTAATACATACCATCTGTGACCGCGGCATCGAATTGTTCTAAATAATTTTATTATTTCGCAGGTGATACGAGAACAACAAATCGAGGCTATCAACATGTGCGCACACTATAGATTGCACCCACCGTTTCTTTATGTGCCGGAGGAGGCAACCTTCTCCACCGCCTGGGAAAGCTTTTGCTGCAAGTTACTAAATATCAGTAACGCGACAGATAGTATTTATATTAGAAACCCTCCCGAGCAAGGCGTAGATCTATTCTTTCCGGAAAAGGGCATAGCCTATCAATGCAAAAGCGTCGAATCAGGCAAATCTGGAGATTTTAATGTAACTAAGGCAGTCTCCTCCTGGAGGTCGGCCCTGAAAGTACAAGATAGCTTAGGCTGGAAAAACTATACTATATGCACCAATGTATCAATTTCCGGAAGCGCAGAGGAAACCTTAAAGAAAGAAATACCCGGCGTCACCATACTTCCAAGTTCTTACTGGATCAATTTATGCGAAAAACACAGCGCCATTGTGGAGAGGAACTTCAGGCGCTTGGTCGACATCCCAACAAATAGGGTTCTTGAATCAATAAGAAAACAATTTACCGCAATATACTCCTCTGATCTGGCTCAGAAAATGAAAAAAACCCCATACAAATATTTTTCTATAGCGATAGGCACGATTCAACGTACCGCATTCCGGTGTCTTCGGATTTTACCTGCGAAGAAATTATCGAGATTTTCTGTGAATTTTTCCAATTTCCAGAGTCAAGGATAATCAAATCAGAAGAAATTGAGGTATCGCTTATCCACTCAATAGCATTTAATGGGGAAGAGATACCTCTATCAAAATCCTTGAAAGAAGCTGGCATTGAAAACAACGACATCATCACATACATAACAACGATGTTATGGAGAGAGATGAAAAGGGAATTCAGAGGAGACGTCATGAATATGATTACAGGCCCGTTGCTAAGCCACCTACATTCGACAGGTTCCAGAAAAACGCTTGAACAAAGATTAGATGCGGCCCATGAAAAATATGATGCAGTTTTGCGCGACTGCTATCAAAAATTTGACGAACAGCTGTCAGAAAATTGACTTAATGCTGTGGTGGGGAGGCACACCCTCCCCCTACCCCACCCTAACCTCCATCACCAGCGTCCCCAGCGGCGGGAGCGTCAGGCAGAGCGAATACGGCCGGCCGTGCCACGGCACGTCCTCCGCCGTGACACTCCCCCCGTTCCCCACGTCGCCGCCGCCATACACCCCGGCGTCCGTGTTCAGGCGCTCCACGTAGTCGCCGGGCAGCGGCACGCCGACTCGGTAGTCTTCGCGCGGGACCGGGGTGAAGCTGCACACCACCACGAACACATGCCCCGGATCGCGGCCCTTGCGCAGGAAGGCCAGCACGCTGTTCTCACTGTCGTTGGCCTCGATCCACTCGAATCCGGCCGGGTCGCAGTCCAGCTCGTGCAGGGCCGGCTCGTCGCGGTACAGGCGGTTCAGGTCGCGCACCAGGTCGCGCATGCCCTGGTGCGGCGGCTCCTCCAGCAGGTGCCAGTCCAGGCTGCGCGCCTCGCTCCACTCGCGCCACTGGGCGAACTCGCCGCCCATGAACAGCAGCTTCTTGCCCGGATGCATCCACATGAAGCCGTAGTAGGCGCGCAGGTTGGCGAACTTCTGCCAGACGTCGCCCGCCATCTTGTCGATCAGCGAGCCCTTGCCGTGCACCACCTCGTCATGGCTCAGCGGCAGCACGAAGTTTTCGGAAAAGGCGTACAGCAGGCCGAAGGTCAGGTCGTGGTGGTGATAGCGGCGGTGGATCGGGTCCTTCTGCATGAAGCGCAGCGTGTCGTGCATCCACCCCATGTTCCATTTGTACCCGAAGCCCAGCCCGCCCAGGTACACCGGCCGCGACACGCCGGGCCACGCGGTGGACTCCTCCGCCACCGTCATCACCCCCTCGCCGTGGCCGTAGGCCAGCTCGTTCATGCGCTTGAGGAAGGCGATGGATTCCAGGTTCTCGCGCCCGCCGAACTGGTTGGGGATCCACTCCCCCTCCTTGCGGGAATAGTCGAGGTAGAGCATGGAGGCCACCGCGTCCACGCGCAGCCCGTCCAGGTGGTAGTGGTCCAGCCAGAACAGCGCGTTGCCCAGCAGGAAGTTCGCCACCTCCCGCCGGCCAAAGTTGTAGATCAGGGTGTTCCAGTCCATGTGGAACCCCTGGCGCGGGTCGGCGTGCTCGTACAGGTGCGTGCCGTCGAACCAGCCCAGCCCGTGCGGGTCGGTGGGGAAGTGGCCGGGCACCCAATCCAGCAGCACGCCGATGCCCTCGCGGTGGCAGGCGTCGACGAACCGCTTGAACGCCTCCGGCCCGCCGTGCCGGCTGGTCGGCGCGTACAGGCCGATGGGCTGGTACCCCCAGGAGCCGTCGAAGGGATGCTCGGTGATCGGCAGCAGCTCGACGTGGGTGAAGCCCATCTCCTTCACATAGGGGATCAGCCGCTCCGCCAGCTCGTCGTAGGTGAGGAAGCGGTTGTCCTCCTCCGGCACCCGCGCCCAGGATCCCAGGTGCACCTCGTAGATGGAAATCGGCGACTCGCGCCCGCCCACCTTGCCGCGGGTCTGCAGCCACACCTCGTCCGTCCATTCGAAGTGCGGCAGCCCGTGCACGACGGAGGCGGTGAGCGGCCGCATCTCGCTCTGGAACGCATAGGGGTCGGCCTTCAGCGGCAGCAGGTCGCCGCCCGGCCCCTTGATCTCGAACTTGTAGCGCTGGCCGGCCTGGACGTGCGGGACGAAGATCTCCCAGATGCCGGCCTCCACGCGCTTGCGCATGGGCAGGCGGCGGCCGTCCCAGTCGCAGAAGTCGCCCACCACGCTGACGCGCCGGGCGTTCGGCGCCCAGATGGCGAAGGCCACGCCCGGCACGCCGTCGATCTCGCGCGGGTGCGCGCCCAACCGCTCATAGGCGCGCAGGTGCGTGCCCTCGGCCAGCAGGTGGATGTCCAGCTCGCCCAGCACGTAGGCGAAGCGGTAGGCGTCCTCGTGCTCCACCGTCGCCAGCGGGTATTCGACGCGCAGGCGGTGGCGGAAGCGCTGCGTGCGGTCGGGCATCAGGGCCGCGAAGAAGCCGTCCGGGTGCAGCAGGTCCATCTCCGCCGCCGGCTCGCCCGTGGCGGCGTCGATCACCCACACGCGCGTGGCGCCGGGCAGGAAGGTTCGCACCTCCACCGGTGCGCCGGCGCCGTCCTGGTGCATGCCCAGCACCGCGAACGGGTCGCCGTGGTCGGCCCGCACGATCGCCTCGATGGCGCCCTGAAGCGCGTTCGCCTTGCGCGCGTCGGTGCGCAGCGCGTCGCGGATGTCGTTCGGCATCGGTCCGTACCCCTTCCTTTTCTTCTTGGCACGCAGAGTACCCGGAAAAGCCCGGAACCCCAATCCCCTCCCCCGCCCCGGGGGAGGGTTAGGGTGGGGGCAAGCGCAAGGATCTTCGGCTTTACCCTCACCCGGCCGCCTCCGGCGGCCACCCTCTCCCGGGGCGGGAGAGGGTTCGTCAGCCATCCAATATCCCCAGCACGCCCTTCACCGGGATGCACAGCCAGCCGGGCCGGTTCGCGGCCTCATAGGCGATCTCGTAGAGCGCCTTCTCCATCAGGAACACCGACAACAGCCGGCGCGCCGCGGAGTCGTCGTCCGGCCACACCGGGCAGTCGCCCAACGCCGTCCGGTAGGCGCCGGAGAAGGCCGCCACCGTGCGCCATTCCCAATCGCGCGCGGCGTCCATGATGCGGCTGCCGCCGCCCTGCTCCAGCGACTGGTCGTCCAGGCGGAAGACCGCCGCCCAGGCCGCGTAGTTGAAGGAGCGCAGCATCCCCGCCACGTCCACCAGGGCGGACCGCTTGGCCCGCCGCTCGGCCAGCGGCTTGGCCGGCTCGCCCTCGAAATCAATGACGTACCAGTCGGTCTGCGCGCGCAGCACCTGCCCCAGGTGATAGTCGCCGTGGATGCGCGTCTTCACCGCATTCACCCGCAGGTCGGCCAGCTCGGCCAGCCGCCCCATCACCTCGTCGCGCCGCGACAGCAGCCGCTCCACCTCGCCGCGCGTCTCGTTGCCGGACAGGCTGCCGGCGGTGGCGGACAGGGCGGCGAAGGCGGTTTCCGCCTGCCTGCGCGCCCCTTGCGTCCAGGCGCGCAGGTCGTCGGGCGTGACCGGTTCGGGGTCGAAGGCCGGGTCGCCCGTCTCGATGGACAGCGCGCGGTGCAGCTCCGCCGTGCGCTGGCCCAGCGTCGTGGCCATCTGCAGGTACAGCCCGAACGGCTCCTCGTCCGGCATGTCGTCGTCGGCGCGGGCCACGCCCAGGCGCACCTCGTCCAGCTCGCGCTCCAGGTACTCCACGGTGGTGGTCCAGCCGTCGCCCTGGTTGCGCACGAAGCCCTGCGCCACCGCCAGCGCGGTCGGCGTGCCGTCGTCGGCCACGTGCTCGACCGATCCCAGCAGCGGCGGCGTGTTGGCGAAGCCCGCCACCTCGGTCAGGAAGCGGCCCATCTCCAGCTCCGGATGCTGGCCCGGCGCCAGCCGGCGCAGCACCTTCACCACCGCCTGCTCGGCCACGAGGACCGAGGTGTTGCTCTGCTCCACGCCGATGCGCCGCACCTCCGGCGCCTCGCCCAGATCGAGGTCCGCCATGCGCGCGGTCGGGCGGAACCGGATGGTGCCCTCGTTCGCCGTCAGCTCCCGCCCCTCCCGCAGCCCCGCCAGCAGCGCCAGCGCGAAGCCGTCGGCGTGCGCCGCGTCGTAGATGGCGCCGGTCGTCGGCCCCTTGCGCACCTTGGCCAGCGTGTAGGGCAGCAGCGGCGCCCCGACGGCCGCCGCCTCCGGGTCCCAGTTGATGGCCAGCGGCAGGAAATAGTGCTGGGTTCCCGCATCGCCGGACAGCCCCACGTCCAGGCGCGTCAGCATGAAGCTGCCGCCGCTGCCGCCCACCGGCATCTCCGCGCCCATGGTCACCTGCGCGGTGCCGATGCGCTGGTCCTTGGCGGCGAACCAGCGCTGCTTGGGCAGGAAGGCCTCCAGCACGTCCTCCTCCAGCTCCTGCAACGGCCGGCCGGACAGCACGCTCTTCCAGCCGTCGCGCATGACGACGGTCAGCAGGTCGGGGATCGGTTCCGGCGGCGACTCGTGCCAGCGCGGCACGTCCGCCTCCGCCGCCAGCGCGAACCAGTAGAAGCCGTAGGCCGGCAGCGTCAGCAGGTAGGTCAGGTCGCCGATCGGCGGGAAAGCGGTGCGGCCCAGCATCTCCACCGGCACGCGCCCCTTCCACTCCTTCAAGTCCAGCTCCACCGCCTGCGCCGATCGCGACAGGTTGGCGACGCACAGCATGATCTCGTCCGCCCCGTCCTGCTGGTACTCGCGCACATAGGCCAGCACCTTGCGGTTGCCGGGGTACAGCAGGCGGAAGGTGCCGCGGCCGAACGCCTTGCGCTGCTGGCGCACGGCGATCAGCCGCTTCATCCAGTTGAGCAGCGACGACGGGCTGCGCTGCTGCGCCTCCACGTTCACCGCCTGGAAGCCGTAGATCGGGTCCTGGATCGCCGGCAGGTACAGCCGCGCCGGGTCGGCGCGGCTGAAGCCGCCGTTGCGGTCCGGCGACCACTGCATGGGCGTGCGCACGCCGTCGCGGTCACCCAGGTAGATGTTGTCGCCCATGCCGATCTCGTCGCCGTAATAGACCACCGGCGTGCCGGGCATGGACATCAGAAGGCTGTTCAGCAGCTCGATCTTGCGCCGGTCGTTCTCCAGCAGCGGCGCCAGCCGGCGGCGAATGCCCAGGTTGATCCGCATCCGCCGGTCGGCGGCGTAGAAGTTCCACAGGTAGTCGCGCTCGTCGTTGGTGACCATCTCCAGCGTCAGTTCGTCGTGGTTGCGCAGGAAGATGGCCCACTGGCTGGTTTCCGGGATGTCCGGCGTCTGGCGCATGATGTCGGCGATGGGGTGCCGGTCCTCCATGGCCAGCGCCATGTACATGCGCGGCATGACCGGGAAGTGGAAGGCCATGTGGCACTCGTCGCCGCCCTTGGCCGGATCGCCGAAATAGGGCAGCACGTCCTCCGGCCACTGGTTGGCCTCGGCCAGCAGCATGCGGTCGACGTAGTGCTTGTCCACCTCGGCGCGGATGCGCTTCAGCACCTCGTGCGTCTCGGGCAGGTTCTCGTTGTTGGTGCCCTCGCGCTCGCGCAGGTACGGGATGGCGTCCAGGCGCAGCCCGTCCACGCCCAGGTCCAGCCAATAGCGCATGGTGTTCAGCACCTCGCGCATCACCCGCGGGTTCTCGAAGTTCAGGTCGGGCTGGTGGCTGTAGAAGCGGTGCCAGTAGTACTGCTGCGCCACCGGGTCCCACGTCCAGTTGGACTTCTCCGTGTCGCAGAAGATGATGCGCGTGCCCTGGTACCGCTGGTCGGTGTCGGACCAGACGTAGTAGTTGCGGTGCGCCGATCCGGGCTTGGCCTCGCGGGCGCGCTGGAACCACGGGTGCTGGTCGGAGGTGTGGTTGATGACCAGCTCCGTGATCACGCGCAGGCCGCGGTCGTGGCATTCGCGCAGGAATCGCCGGAAATCCTGCATGTTGCCGTAGGAGGGGTTGACCTCCCGGTAGTCGGCGATGTCGTACCCGTCGTCCTTCAGCGGCGAGGGGTAGAACGGCAGGACCCAGATGGCGGTGACGCCCAGCTCCTGGATGTAGTCGAGCTTCTGCGCCAGCCCGGCGAAATCGCCGATGCCGTCGTTGTTGGCGTCGAAGTACGCCTTGATGTGCAGCTGGTAGATGACCGCGTCCTTGTACCAGAGCGGGTCCTGGCGATCGATCATGGTGGGCTTGCCGGTCGGGTTGCGGGTTGCGTGGGAAACAGGATGAACGCCGGGAGGTTTCATGGCCCCTTTCGGGGGAGCCCGGCGGAGAGCCCCATTCCGCGCCCGCTCGGGGCTTCCTTGACTAACCCCGTCCGCTTGGTCAGTTTGGCGCCGTCCCGTCACCATCCTGCGCCCGGCCCGCCATGACCACCAACGGTTCCTTCATCATCGTCACCGGCGGCGACGCGCGGTACGAACCCCTGATCCGCGAACTGATCGCGTCGGTCCGCGCGCTGGAGCCGGGGGCCGCCTGCCCCATCGGCGTCATCGACGCCGGCCTGACGGACGAACAGGTGGCGCGCTTCCGCGCCGAGGGGATCACGGTGGTCAACCCGCCCTGGCCGGTGGAGCTGCCGGCGCACCGCCTGCGCGGGCGCGTGCACCTGAAGGCCAACCTCGCCAAGCTGCACCTGCCCGCCTGCTTCCCCGGCTACGAAACGGTGATCTGGATCGACGCCGACGCCTGGGTGCAGGACTGGGAGGCGATCGAGCTGCTGCGCCGCGGGGCGGCCAAGGGCCGCTTCGCCATCGTGGCGCAGTTCGGCCGCTTCTCGGAGACGGAGCTGCGGCTGGACTGGCTGTTCGGCCGCTTCGCGCGGGTGCGCTCGATCCTGTTCAAGAACGCCAGCCGCGCCGGCCTGCCGGGCAGCGTGTGCCGCGACCTCGCCACCCGCCCGACGCTGAACGCCGGCGCCTACGCGTTGCGGTCCGACGCCCCGCACTGGGCCTCGTTCCAGGACTGGCAGAAGAAGGTTCTGAAGAAGGGCCGCATCTTCACCTCCGACCAGCTGGCGATGGCGGGCGCCATCTACCTGGACGGCCACCCGGTGGAGCTGCTGCCGGAGTGGTGCAACTACATCGGCCCCTGGCGCTTCGACCCGGACAAGCGCGAGCTGGTGGAATACTACCTGCCCAACCGCCGCCTGGGCGTGGTGCACATGGCCGGCGAGGACGCCATGCGCGCCGACCCCTCCGTGCTCCGCCCCGTGCTGGACATGGATGACCGCGAACACATGCTCAGCCTGCGCTACCCGGCCTGGGCGAAGACGGGTGAGGCGGTTGCCGCCACGGCGCGCTAAGCGTATCTTGATGGTGTGCTTGGCAACGGACGCACCACCATGACGATGGGCCTCCCGAAACGCTCCTGGGAAGACGACGACCTCGAAGCCATCGAGGAAGGGATCGAACAGGCTGACGCCGGCCAGCTGATCCCGTTCGAGCGCATCAAGGACTGGGTGGCGTCGTGGGACACGCCTGACGAGAAGCCGTTGCCGACGGTCGAACCGCCCCGGCGCCCGCACCGCTGATGGCGCGCCGGATCCTTGTCACTCCGGCGGCGGCAAAAGACATTCAACGGGTTCGCGAGTGGTATTCCAAGCCGGGCGCCGGGGTAACGGCCGGCACACGGGTCGCGCGGATTCTGGCGGCGATCGAGGAGCTTGTGGAGCGTCCCGTCTCGTGGCCGGAAGGCCGGCGTCCGGGAACCCGCGAGCGCCCGGTCGAAGGCCACCGCATCGTCTATCGCGTCGTCCCAGACACGGGTGACCAGCGCACGGCCGGCGACGTTCAGATCCTGCGCGTGCGCCGCCCGTATAATTTCCGCGCTGACTACCCCAACTCCACCCGCACCACCTGCACGCCGTCCGCCACGCGGATCTCGACCACCTTCGGCTCCGCCTTCGCCTTGATGACGCTGATGTCGCCGTTGCGCTCCAGCCGCGCCTCGGCGACCTGCTCGGCGCGGGTGACGCCGTGCCGGCGCAGGTCCTCTTCCAGGTCGTGGTCGGTGAGGTGCGCGGCGCGCATCTGCCGTCCGTCGGTCACGCCGTCGCGGACGATGACGCGGGTCCGCCCTTTGAACAGCGTGCCGAAGCCGCGCCAGCGGCAGGCGACGGCGGACAGCAGGGAATGCAGGGCCACCAGCACCCCGGCCGACGCCAGCGCCGGCAGCATCGGCGCGTTGCCGGTGACGGCGCGGCTGACGATCGAGCCCAGCATGATGCCCAGGATGACGTCGAACGCCGTCCCCTTCCCCATGAAGCGCTTCTTGCCCAGGCGCACCATGAAGACGGTGACCATGTAGACGATCACCGCCCGCAGCATCATCTGCCCGGCGTTGATGTCCCGCCCCTCCAGCCCGCTGCCCAGCAGCACCCGCAACGCCTCGTCCATGCCCCGCCCTCCCTTGCCGTGGGTGGCAGGGATAACGGCGACGGGCGGACGGGGGATCCGAGAGGGCCGCGCCCTCTCATACGGCCGAGCGGAACCTCTGACACACCGCAACCGGTCAGGACCTCCCCATCGTCATGGCCGGGCCCAGTCCCGGCCACCCACGCACTCCGACCAATCCAAGGTGCGTGGGTGCCCGGCACAAGGCCGGGCATGACGAATTGGGATGTGTCCGTATTTCTGCTCGACGGTATTACACCCCCGGCTTCCGCAGCCGCCAGATCGCCGCCGGGTTCTGGTGCGGGTCGAGCCAGACGTGCTGGTACTTGCCGATCCAGGTGAAGCGGTGGCCGCTGAACAAATCCTCCACGTCCACGTGCGCGCCGTCCGGCAGGCCCAGTTCCCACAGCGGCACCTCGATGGTCCCGCCGTGCCCGTGGTGCGGGTCCAGGTTCACGGCGATCAGGATCACGTTGTCCTTGCTCTCCGTCATCTTGCCGTACAGCAGGATGTTGTCGTCGTGGGCACCGTAGAAGCGCAGGTTGGTGAACTGGTGCAGCGCCGGGTTCTCGCGGCGGATCCTGTTGATCCGCGTCACATAGTCCACGATGTTGCCGGGCACCGTGTAGTCCCAGTGGCGGACCTCGTACTTCTCCGAGTGGTTGTACTCCTCCTTGCCCGGATAGGGGTCGGCCTCGCACACCAGATAGGGGCCGTAGAGGCCATAGCTGGGCGACAGCGTCGCCGCCAGCACCGCGCGCATCATGTGCGCCGGCCGGCCGCCGTGCACCAGGATGGGCGGCAGGATGTCCGGCGTGTTGGCGAAGAAGTTGGGCAGCATGTAGTCCTTGGACTCGCCCTGCGTCAGCTCCGTCAAATACTCGGTCAGCTCGTGCTTGGTGTTGCGCCACGTGAAGTAGCTGTAGGACTGCTGGAAGCCGATCTTGGCCAACCGCCGCATCAGCTTCGGCCGCGTGAACGCCTCGGCCAGGAAGATGGCGCCGGGGTGGCGTTCGCGCACCTCGTGGATCAGCCATTCCCAGAAGGGGAAGGGCTTGGTGTGCGGGTTGTCGACGCGGAAGATGCGCACACCCTGGTCGCACCAGAACAGCACCACGTCGCGCAGCGCGTACCACAGGTCCGGGTAGGCGCCGCGGTAGAAGCTGACGTTGACGATGTCCTGGTACTTCTTGGGCGGGTTCTCGGCATAGCGGATGGTACCGTCCGGGCGCCAGTAGAACCACTCCGGGTGCTGCTTGATCCACGGATGGTCGGGGGAGCACTGGACGGCGAAGTCCAGCGCGATCTCCAGCCCGTGGTGCTCCGCCGCCTTGACCAGCCGGCGGAAGCCCTCGAAATCGCCGATCATCGGGTCGATGGCGTCGTGCCCGCCCTCCTCCGCGCCGATGGCGTAGGGCACGCCGGGGTCGTCCGGGCCGGGGTTGAGGGTGTTGTTCCGCCCCTTGCGGAAGCTGCGCCCGATCGGGTGGATCGGCGGGAAGTACAGGACGTCGAACCCCATGTCGCGCACGAAGGGCAGCATGTTCACGACGTCGTCGAAGGTGCCCGGCCGGCCGGGGTCGGGCGAGGCGGAGCGCGGGAAGATCTCGAACCACGCCGAATAGCGCGCCGCCGTGCGGTCCACCCACACCTCCAGCTCGCAGCCGTAGCGGGAGTGGTACTGCCGCTCCCCGAACTTGTGCATGGCGTGGCGCGGCCCCTCGGACAGGGCGTAGTGGATCAGCTCGTCGCCCTGCAGCGCGTTCATGCGGTCTATGATCTGCTGGAGCATGGCGCGCCCCTCGTCGTGCGCCAGCGCGGCCGACTGCTCGACGAAGCGCCGCCCCTCGACCAGTTCCAGCGACACGTCCAGCCCGGCGTCGTGCTTCTTCACGAAATCGGCGCGCCAGCTCTCCCACACGTCGCGCCACGCCTCGATGGTGTAGACGTAGCGGGTGTTGCGCGTCAGCGGCACGCGGCCGGTCCAGCGGTCGTTCTCGACGAAGCGCATGGGGGCGGCGCGCCACTCCGCCTCGTCCACCGCCTTGTACTTGACCTCGGCGCCCAGCACGAAGGTGCCGTCGGTGAAGATGTCCGCCCACACGTCCATGGCGTCGCCGACCGCCCGGCGCACCGGAAAGCGGCCGCTGTCGATCTCCGGGTAGACGTTCTCGATGGTGACGCGCCGCGCCGCCAGCTCGTCCATCATTTGCTGGGCGGTGGCGTCGGGGTCGTGCCCGCGCACCTCGATCGGCCGGCTCTGCTCCGCCCGCGCGCGGAACACGCGCAGCTCCAGCGGCTTCAGCACGAGGTTGGCGCCCGGCTCGAACGGGATCGGCTCGGCCTCCGGCGTCACGTCGTCGAAGCCGCCGAAGATGCCGCCGGTCTGCGCCAGCAGCGGCCCCGGATCGATGGCGTGCGCGCTGTTCTCGTCCGGGTTCACCACCAGGACCGAACACCCCCCGTCCGCACCGCTGGCCCCAGCCCCGTCGGCGGTGCGCACCAGCCCGACCACCGGGTTGTGCGGCGCCGTCACCCGGCGCTGCGGCCCCTCGACGTTCAGCGCGGGGATGGCGGCCTTCATGGCGTTCACCCGCCCGATGAAGCCGGTCAGGTCCAGCTTCGGCTGCTCCCAGTCCTCGGGCCGCGTGTTGACCACGTCCAGCTTGCGGGTGAAGCCGTATTCGAAGCCCACCGGCATCATCACGCCGGTGGAGAAGCAGGCGGCGAACAAATAGTGCATCTTCAGCTGTGCCGCCAGCCGCACCGTGTCCTGGCTGCCCACCTCGGCCGCCAAGCGGTCGGTGTCGTGGCTTTCCGGGAAGCCGATGGTGGGGGCGATCCAGCGGTAGACGTCGTACTGCTCCAGCAACCAGTCGGACTTGAAGTCCCACCACTTGGACGAGTTGAACAGGAAGTCGAAGCCCGCCCCGCACAGGTCGCGCACCTGATCGACCGTGCAGCCCAGAGTCTCGGCGAAGAACGTCACCTCCGGGTCGACCTGCCGCGCCGCGTCGATCAGCGGCTTCCACACGTCGGCCGGCACCTGATAGGCGGCGTCGCAGCGGAAGCCCTTCACCCCCAGCCCCGTGTAGTGGCGCAGGTACCGGCTCCAGTACTCGATCAGCCCGGCACGCGCCTCGGCGCGGCCGTAGTCCAGTTCGGCCAGATCGCCCCACACGGTGACCTTGGCCGGGTCGTTGGGGTCGACGGCGCGCGGGCTGTACAGCTCCCCGTTCCCGTCGCGCCGGAACCACTCCGGATGCTCGCCCACCAGCAGCGCGTCCTTGGAGGTGTGGTTGATCACCACGTCCAGCATCACCGCCTGCCCGTGCCGCCCGGCGTCGCGCACGAAGCGGCGCACCAGCTCGTCCGGGTGCGCCTGCTCGCCGCCCTGGAACAGGTCGTGCAGCCGGTACGGGTCCTTCACGGCGTACAGCGAGCCGGAGAAGCCCGGATAGTGGATCGGGTTCAGGTAGACCCAGTCGAACCCCATCCCCTGGATGCGCGACAGATGCCCCGCCCATTCGCGCACCGGACCGATCAGGGTGGGGAAAAGGTTGTAGATGCGCGGTCCGGTGGTCGCCATCGGCATGCTCCTGCTCCGGTGTTCGTCGGACGGCCGTCCCGGTCGTGCCGGGGATGGCACGCCGGGGATGGTTGACGCCCCGCCGGGGGCGCCCCAGGATCGTCACCAAGTTGCAACAAATGCCCCTCGGGACCCCCCGCTCAAACCCGCGGGACCATGCAGAAGTTCCCGAGCCGAACCGCAGGGAAGACGGCATGCCAAAGGACCAGAACGGCCGGAAAAATGGGAAAATTCGCCTGTCGAAGCTCGACATGGCCGACGCCCGCCTGCACGACAAGGAGGAGTACGAGGAGCGGCTGGCCAAGCTGCAAAAGCAGCTCCTGCACATCCAGCAGACCTACTGGCACGAGAAGCGCCGCGCCGTCATCGTGTTCGAAGGGTGGGACGCCGGCGGCAAGGGCGGCGCCATCCGCCGCCTGACGGAGCCGCTGGACCCCCGCGGCTTCCACGTCTGGCCCATCGGCGCGCCCTCGCCGGAGGAGCAGGGCAAGCACTACCTCTACCGCTTCTGGACGCGGCTGCCGGCGCGCGGCGCCTTCGCCATCTTCGACCGCTCCTGGTACGGCCGCGTGCTGGTGGAGCGGGTGGAGGGCTTCGCCAGGAAGGAGGAGTGGAAGCGCGCCTACGGCGAGATCCGCGACTTCGAACGCCTGCTGGCGGACGACGGCGTGCGCATCGTCAAGCTGTTCCTGCACATCACCGCCGAGGAGCAGCTCAACCGCTTCCGCGAGCGCCTGGGCAACCCCTACAAGCGCTGGAAGCTGACCGGCGAGGACCTGCGCAACCGCGCCAAATGGGACGACTACGTCCAGGCCGTCGAGGACATGTTCGACGAGACCTCGACGCCCGAGGCGCCCTGGCACGCCGTGCCCGCCAACTCCAAATGGTTCACCCGCGTGCGCGTGCTGGAGTTGATCACCGACGCCCTCAAGGACGGCGTGGAGATCAAGCCCCCGCCCATCGACCCCGAACTGGCCCGCGAGGCCGCCGAGATGCTGGGCATCCAGCTGGGCGCGGTGGGAAAGGTGAAAGACTGAGGCTGCGAATCGCGCGGATTGCCGTATCATGGGCCAGAAACCAAACAACGGGGAGGGACCATGACCACCACACGCCTGCTCGCCGCCGCCACCGGCGCCATCACCCTCCTGCTCGCCCTGCCGGCCGCCGCCTGCCCGTCGGTGGGCGAGATCAAGGCCTTCGTCGAGGCGTGGGAGGCCAAGCGCCCCACCCCCGCCCTGGGCCAGGTCGAGAACACCGCCGAGGCCTATTGCGGCCAGAAGCTGCTGGTCGAACAGCTGGGCAGCACGCTGGGCAAGGTCGTCGGCTACAAGGCCGGGCTGACCGCCAAGCCGGTGCAGGAACGTTTCGGCGCCACCGAACCGGCGCGCGGCGTGCTGCTGGAAGGCATGCTGCTGAAGGACGGCGCCACGGTGCCCGCCGGCTTCGGCGCCCGCCCGGTGTGGGAGGCGGACATGGTCCTGGTGGTCAAGGACGCCGCCATCAACACCGCCAAGACGCCGGAGGAGGCGCTGAAGCACATCTCCGGCATGGTCCCCTTCATCGAGCTGCCGGACCTCGCCGTCGGCTCCAACGTCAAGCTGGACGGCCGCCAACTGACCGCCATCAACGTGGCGGCGCGCTACGGCGTCCTCGGCGCGGAGGTTCCGCTTCCCCCCACGCCGGAGACGCTGAAGGCGCTGGAAACGATGAAGGTCGTCGCCCGCGACGACGCCGGCGCCACGGTGGCCGAGTCGACCGGTGCGGCGGTGCTGGGCCATCCCATGAACGTCGTGCTGTGGCTGGTGGAGAACCTGAACGCCGAGGGGATCAAGCTGAAGGCCGGCGACCTGCTCAGCCTCGGCTCCTTCTCGCCGCTGACGCCGCCCAAGTCCGGCCAGTCCTTCACCGTCAGCTACGAGGGCCTGCCCGGCGCCGCCACGCCGAAGGTGCGGGTGACGTTCCAGTAATGGCCGCCGACCGGGACGCGCTGCTGGCCGACGTCCACGCCCAAGCCGTCCGCACCCTGGGCGGGCGGCCGACGCGGGAAGCCGTGCTGGCCGCCGTCGCCGCCTGCCACGCCGCCGCCGGCACCGCCATCGGCGCGCGGCTGGCGGAGGCCGAAACGCTGGGCGAGCGGTCGGCCTGCCGCGCCGGCTGCGCCTTCTGCTGCCACCAGCACATCGCCGCGACGCCGGCCGAACTGCTGGGCATCGCTACCGAGGTCGCGACATGGCCGGCCGAGCGGATCGAGGCCCTGCGCCGCCGGCTGGAGCAGGACGTGCCGCGCATCGCCGCGCTGGACCACGCCGGGCGGCAGGCGGCGCGCATCGCCTGCCCCATGCTGGACCGCAAGACCGGCCAGTGCGGCGCCTACGCCCAGCGGCCGGTCGCCTGCCGCTCGCACTTCTCCACGCTGCGCACGGCGTGCGAGCGCGACTTCCGCACCCGCGGCGCCCGCCGGCCGAACGACAAGGGCGTCCCCACCATGGAGTCGCCCAAGGCCACCGCCGGAGCGGCGCTGGTCGGCCTGGAACTGGCGCTGGACGAACTGGGCCTCGCGGTGGAGCCGGTGGAGCTGGCCGTCGGCCTGCGCCTGGCGCTGGACCAGCCGGACGTGTTCGACCGCTGGCTGGCCGGGGAGAACCCGTTCCCGCCGCTGCCCGCCCCGCCCAACTCGGCCCGCGCGCGGCTTGGCCGCCGCTATTCCGACATGCTGGGCGACGTCCGCGCCCGGCTGGCGCCGACCCGCAAAACCTCCGACAAAAGTACCAACTGAACGGTTCGGTCTACTTTACGCTTGCGTCATGCTGCACTGCGGCCTACATATGAGTTCGGCACTCACTCGAGTGCGTTTCCTCCCTAGACTCGGGCCGCCGGACCTCCGGCGGCCTTTTTTCTTGGCCGCCGCGCCCCTTGGGTGAGACTGCCCCCTCCCTAACCCTCCCCGCCATGGGCGGTGGAGGGGACTGCCGCCGCTTCGGCACCAAACCCTCCACCTCGAAGAGGGGGAGGGTGCCCGGAGCGCCAGCGGAGGGCGGGAGGGGGCCGGACTCCGCCTACCCCTTCGTCCGCCCGCTCTGCGGACCCTTCAGGGCCAGTTCGCGGATCACCTCGGCGATGCGGTCGCGCATGCGGTCGGCCTGGGTGGCGTCGGCGTCGCGCACGTCCACCTCGTGGGCGAACATGGTGAACAGGCGGGCGTCGGTCAGGTACAGCAGCAGGGCGGCGTGCACCGTCCCGCGCTCGGTCGTGCAGTCCACGGCACCGGTGCGCAGCATGACGCCGGGCAGCGCCTCGGCGTCGGCATAGGTCATCGCCGCCTTGCCGGCGCAGGCCTTGGTCATCGCGTCCTGGTAGATCCGGGAGATCTCGGCCAGCGTGGCGTCGTCGCCCACCGTGTGCTGGCGCACGCTGCCCATCACCGGGCCGGAGCGCCAGAGATAGTCGGCCGGCCGCTTGTCCAGCGCCACGTTGTCCAGCGACACCGGCTCGATGTTGCGGATGCCGGCGGTGGCGAGCAGGCTGAGCAGCTCGTCCGGCAGGGCGCCCTTGCCCTGCGCCGGCTTGGCGTCGGCGGCCTTCTTCGGCACGTTGCCGCCCTTGTCGACGCAGGTCTTCAGGTCGACCAGCGCCTTCTTGGTGCCCTTCAGCTGGAAGGCGATGCGGTCGCTGTCGGAAACGACGGCCAGTTCCTTGCCGTTCATCAGCGCGTTGAACAGGTCCTCGTCCGGCCCGTGCGGCACCACCAGCATGTCGGCCTGCGTCGCGATGGCCATGCGCTCGCGCACCAGCTTGTCGTCGATGGTGACCTTCACCGGCCAGTCCTGGCCGCGCGGCAGGCTGGCGCCGGGGATCTGCAGCCCGACGTTCAGCTCGCCCTTGGCGTTGCGGGCGATCATCAGCGTGTGGCCGCTGTCGAACACCGCCTCGGTCACGCAATAGGCCAGCTTGCCGTCCGGCGCCATGGACGGCCCGCCGGCCCAGTCGCCCATGGGCGTCGCCGCGCCGGCCGTCTGGTCGGCCGCCTTGGGCGGCTCGCCCGGCTTTTGATCGCCCGGCTTCTGGTCACCCGGCTTGGACTCGCCCGCCTTCTGTTCCGCCGGCTTCGGCACTTCCTTGCCGAACAGGTTCGGCTTGACGCCGGGCTTCGGAATGTCGGCGGCGTGCGCGGGGGCGGCGCCGAGCAGCAGGGCGGCAAGCGCAAGGGCGGCGGTGGTGCGGAGGGTCATCGCGGGTCCGAAAGGGGTGCTGGATGGGGGTGCTGGCGAACGCAGCGCGACCCTATCGGCGCCACCCGATCCCTTCAAGGGGATCGCGTGATTGTCACGAAGATTCGGACGGCCCCAGGATCGGGTCCCCCAGGAAGGCCGCCCGCAACGCCTCCGCGTCCAGGGCATCCGCCGGCCCGTCGTGCACCACCCGCCCCAGGCGCAGCAGCACCGCCCGCCCTGCGGCCGCCAGCG
>NZ_DASPMG010000214.1:0-11130 GCF_035627195.1 Azospirillum sp. | reverse complement strand
TTTCCGTGACGATCCGCTTCAGGTCGTCGGCGGCGCGCGCCTGCATGCGGGCGGGGATTTCCTCGGAAAAGAACTCGATCAGAAGCTCGGGCATGTTGGGCTTGGCCATTTTATTGGGCCCCTCCGGCGGTCCACGCCTCGCAGCAGGCTTTGGCCAGCGCGCGCACGCGGCCGATGTAGGCGGCGCGCTCGACGACGCTGATCACGCCGCGCGCGTCCAGCAGGTTGAACAGGTGCGACGCCTTGATGCACTGGTCATAGGCGGGCAGCGCCACGCCCTTGGCGACCAGCGCCTGGCACTCGGCCTCGGCGTCCTTGAAATGCTGGAGCAGCATGGCGGTGTTGGCGTGTTCGAAATTGTGCGCGGAGTATTCGATCTCCGCACGCTTGAACACGTCGCCGTACTTCACGCCGTCACCGTTGAAGTCCAGGTCGTAGACGTTCTCCACCCCCTGCACGTACATGGCGAGGCGCTCCAGCCCGTAGGTCAGCTCGACCGAGACGGGGTCGCACTCGATGCCGCCGACCTGCTGGAAGTAGGTGTACTGCGTCACCTCCATGCCGTCGCACCACACCTCCCAGCCCAGGCCCCAGGCGCCCAGGGTCGGGCTCTCCCAGTCGTCCTCGACGAAGCGGATGTCGTGCAGCGCGGGGTCGATGCCCAGCACCTTCAGGCTTTCCAGGTACAGCTCCTGCGCGTTGGCGGGCGAGGGCTTGAGGATCACCTGGTACTGGTAATAGTGCTGCAGGCGGTTGGGGTTCTCGCCGTAGCGGCCGTCCTTGGGCCGGCGCGAAGGCTGCACGTAGGCGGCCTTCCAGGGCTGGGGGCCGAGCGCCCGCAGCGTGGTCGCCGGGTGGAAGGTCCCCGCCCCCACTTCCATGTCGTAGGGCTGGAGGATCACGCAGCCCTGTTCGGACCAGAACTGGTGAAGCTTGAGGATGAGGGCCTGGAACGACAGGCTCTTTGAGGACGCCATGGGCGGTCACTTGGGCTTCTTGTTGCGGCGCGCGGCACGATACGCGGGCGGTTGCCCCGAATCAAGCTGCCCCGAAACAACCATGATGATCGCGCGCCCTATCGCCCGTACGGGCACGCCGGCCGGCCGCACGCCACCGCCGAGCGGGGCGCCACGTAGGCCCCGCATTCCGGGCACTTCTCCATGTCCTCGGCGCCCACGGCACCACCGCTGGAGCTGCGGCCGGCCTGCGGGCGGCGGGCGGCGTCACGCTCGCGCAGCTTCTCGCGCCCCACGTCGCCGACGCGCTGGTACCAGCGCCAGCCGAACCACACGGCGACGACCACGACGATGAGCAGCAGGATCTTGGAGAGCGACAGCATGCCGGCGATTAGGGCGGAACCCGCGCGCGGGGTCAAGGAGAGAGGCGGGGGCAAGACGCCAAACCGCGAACGCCGTATAGAAAACATCGACGCCCGCACCAAGCTTCAATGCAGCGCCACCCCATAAGGAGCCCGCATGAACGCCGCCGCCTATCCGGTGATCGTCCGCCCGCTGTCGCCAGAGGAGGGGCAGGGCTACACCGCCGAGGTGCCGGACCTGCCCGGCTGCACGGCCGGCGGCATCACCCCGGCGGAAGCCGTGACCTCGGCTGAAGCGGCCATCCGCGCCTGGATCGCCGCCGCCGAGAAGGACGGACGGCCGGTGCCGCCGCCGTCGAAACGGCTGCGAACCGTCAGCCAGTAGGCGGGCGCTTCGCCTCTTCGAGTTGCTGGGCGAGGTTGCGGGCGGAGTCCAGGATCACCTGGATCAGCTTTGGGATGATCGGGTCGGCCTTGTGCAGCGCCGCGCGCACCTTGTCGCCGTTGATCTGCACCAGAACCGTCTCTTCCGCCGCGCTGGCCGAGGCCATGCGGGGCTTGCCGTCGAAGATCGCCATCTCGCCGAAGACGCCACCCTGCGGGATCACCCCGATCTCCAGCGGGTCGTCGGCGGTGCCGCGCCAGATGCGCACGCTGCCGCGCTCCACCAGGTACATGACGTCGCCCGGCTCGCTCTCGCGGAAAACGATCTGGCCGCTGTGGTAGACGCGGCGGCTGAGCACCGTGGGGTTCATGCGCCCTGCCCTACAGGCCGTAGCGCGCCCACAGCGCGCGCTCCTCCACCGCCGACAGCGCCGCGTCGGCCAGCGCCGCGGCACCCTGCGCCGCCCAGCCGCCCTTCACTCCCATATGCAGGCGGCGGCGCAGCCAGCTCTGCTGCTCGCCGACCACGCGCAGGCGCACCTTCTCGCCATAGCGGGCGCGCAGCGTGCCGCGCAGGTCGCCGATGCCGTCGATCAGCCCGTGGTCCAGCGCCCGCCGGCCGGCCCAGAAGGCGCCGGAGAACAGCTCCTCCTCCGATCCCCTCAGGCGGTCGCCGCGCCGGGCGCGGACCATCGCCTTGAAGCTGTCGTGGATCTCCGCCTGGATGGACTTCAGGTGCGCCACACCGTCCTCGCGTTCCGGCGAGAAGGGGTCGAGCAGCACCTTCTTGTCGCCCGCCGTGTGCAGGCGGCGCTCCACGCCGTGGCGCTGGATGAACTCGTGCAGGCCGAAGCCGGAATAGACGACGCCGATGGAGCCGACGATGGAGCTTTCGTCCGCGAAGATCTCGTCGGCCGCGCAGGCCAGCCAGTAGCCGCCGCTGGCCGCCACGTCCTCGCAGAAGGCCAGCACCGGCACCTTCTTCTCGGCCGCGAGGTCGCGGATGCGCTTGCCGATCAGCGACGACTGCACCGGCGAGCCGCCCGGCGAGTTGACCACCAGCGCCACCGCCGCCTGCTCCTTGGGCGCGAAGGCGCGCTCCAGCAGGGGGGCGACGTGCGCGAGCGTGAGGCCGCGCCGCAGCGGGCCGACGTCGCCGATGACGCCGTCCAGCCGCACCACCGAAACGAGCGGGCCGCGCGAGCGCCAGGGGCCGAAGGGGAGTTTGGCGAGGAGGGATTGGATGGTCATCGGCGCATTAGATGGTGACGGTTGCGCCGGAGGTCAAAGCACCAGGGCCGCGCCGTCGCGCAGGACGGCTTCGGCCTCCTGGGTGTAACGGCCGTCCGGGGCGTGCAGGGTCAGGCCGGCGGCCAGCTTGGCGGGGCCCTTGGCGTTGCGGTGGGCGGAGAGCAGGACGCGCTTGGCCGCCTCCCCCGCCTTCGGCCAAAGCGGGAACAGCGTGACGCCGCCGAATCGGCCGTGCAGGAGGGCCAGGATCTCGTCGATGCGGTCGGCGCGGTGGACCAGCGTCAAGATGCCGCGGGTCTTCAGCATGGCGGCGGCGAAGGCGATCCACTCGGCCAGCCGCGCCTCCCCCTCCACGTTGGCGGCGGCCTTCCAGGCGCCGGGGGGCGCGGTGGCGGCGTCGGCCTTCAGGTAGGGCGGGTTCATCATGACGCGGTCGAAGCTGCCGGGCGCCAGCATGGGCGGCGGGCGCAGCAGGTCGCCGATCACCGGCAAGACGCGGCCCTGCAGGCCGTTCAGCTCCACATTGTGGCTGGCGTAGGCGCCGATCTCCCGGTGCTTTTCCAGGGCGACGACGCGCACGCCGGGATCGCGCGCCGCAAGGCACAGCGCCGCCGCGCCGGTGCCGGTGCCGACGTCCAGCACGCGCACGCCGTGCCCGCCGTGCGTGGCCGCGGCCAGCAGCACGGGGTCGATGGCGGCGCGGTAGCCCTGGGCCGGCTGCACCAGGCGCACGCGCCCGCCCAGCAGCGCGTCCTCCACCGCCATGGCCGCTGGCTCGGCGCCGAACTCCGCCCCCGGATCAGAGTAGACCGCCTGTCCCCCGCTCATTCCGGCACCTCCTCCCCCGCTTCGCGCAACACGCGCCGCGCCTCGGCCTCGTCGGCGTCGGCCACCATCAGACGGCGCGGAATGGCGCCGATCGAGCCTTCCAGGATCGAGGTGTGCGTGTCGAACACGACCGCGTCGATGCCGGCGTCGGCCAGCAGCGCCGTGACCCACGACAGACGCACGACGTCGGTGGTACGCAGAAGTTCCTTCATGACCCGCCGAACCGCAGACGCCCTGCGCTCTTGACCGAAGAGGCTATGCCGGTATGCTCGCTGGCGTCGTGTGCCACGTCAATCACCATTGGAGCCGGTCTTGGCCGTCGTAACGAACCTCGATCCGAAACGGCGCAAGTCCACCACGCCGCTCGACGACCTCACCGCCCTGGTCGACGACGATCTGAAGGCGGTCAACGAGCTGATCCTGGCGAACATGCAGTCGTCGGTGGATCTGATCCCGCAGCTCGCCGGCTACCTGATCGCGGCGGGCGGCAAGCGGCTGCGCCCGGTGCTCACGCTGGCGGCCGCGCGGATGTGCGGCTACCAGGGCGAGAACCACAAGATGCTCGCCACCGTGGTGGAGTTCATCCACACCGCCACGCTGCTGCACGACGACGTGGTCGACGAAAGCGACCTGCGCCGCGGCCTGGCGTCGGCCAACGCCGTGTTCGGCAACAAGGCCAGCGTGCTGGTGGGCGACTTCCTGTTCTCCCGCGCGTTCGAGCTGATGGTCGGCGTGGGCTCGCTGGACGTGCTGCGCATCCTGTCCAGGGCGTCGGCGGTGATCGCCGAGGGCGAGGTGCTGCAGCTGCAGACCACCAACGACACCGAGACCAGCGAGCAGGCTTACCTTGAGGTCATCAAGGGCAAGACGGCCGAGCTGTTCGCCGCCGCCTGCCGCGTCGGCGCCGTGGTCGCCAACCGCCCGCAGGCGGAGGAGATGGCGCTCTACGACTACGGCATGAACCTGGGCATCGCCTTCCAGCTGGTCGACGACGTGCTGGACTACTCGGCCAAGCAGGCGAAGCTGGGCAAGACGGTGGGCGACGATTTCCGCGAGGGCAAGATCACCCTGCCCGTCGTGCTGGCCTTCCGCCGCGGCAACGACGAGGAGCGCGCCTTCTGGCGCCGCGCCATGGAGGAGCTGGAGCAGCAGGACGGCGACCTGGAGCGCGCCCAGCAGCTGATGGCCAAGCACAACGCCCTGAAGGACACGGTGGAGCGCGCCCGCCACTACGGCGCCATCGCCCGCGACGCGCTGGGCCTGTTCCCGGAAAGCCCGGTCAAGCACGCCCTCCTGGAGGTCATCGATTTCGTGATCGACCGGGAATTTTAGGAGGCGGCGTTTTTTTGGCCGGCGCCATTTTTTTGGGTTGCCGACCCCGAACGGAGCCGTTATAACCCCGCTCCACACACGGCGGGGCGGCAACGAGCCGCCGGGTGGAACGGACCGGAGAGTAGCTCAGCCTGGTAGAGCACTGCTTTCGGGAGGCAGGGGCCGGAGGTTCGAATCCTCTCTCTCCGACCAGCAAAGACAAGGGGTTCGCGGCAACGCGAACCCCTTCGTCGTTTCTAGATCCCAGCAGACGTCCATGCATTCTGCGCCGTCGCGGCGGGCGCCGCGCAAATCTGGCGCGAAGCCTTCCCCGGAGCTTGGCTGCATGACACACCGATCCGCCGGTATTCGGCGGATGGGGAGCGCTGCTGATGAGCGCGTAGCAAGCGAGCCGCCGATAGCCGGCACCATCAGAGCCGGCTCTGGCCCGCGCCGTTCTCGCTCATGCTTAGCGACGTCGCCCTGACGCCGGGCCGGTCGATGAACCCCAGGGCGCGCCCGCCGGGGCGCAAGACACGCTGCCATTCCACGGCGCAACTGCGCAGCAGGAAAGCGAAGCCGCAGGCGGTCAGGCCGTCGGAGGCGAACCTTCCTCCCTGCGGGCGGCTCCAGGTGGCGCGCTTCCATAGCAACACTCGTTAGAAAGGAATTGCCCCAGACGTCTTCATATATTACCAATGGTGCGCAATATGTGATCAACAACGTTGCTTTGCACCGACGGGAGGGAGGCAGCATGTCCATTACCGCTGGCGATAATTACGCGCTCGACACGAGAAATGCGCTGAATTTTAACCTTGCCGATCTGCGCATGACGTCGGTAACCAGTTCGTCGATCGGCGCGGTAAATTCCTCTGGAAGATATGTCATAAAAGGAGAGTTCAACCTCGACTCTTTCGGAAACTTCACCGGCGGATATATAAAGACCATTGAGAAATACAACGGCGATGAGCTTGTTATAAGTCAGTTTAATCATTTTGGATACGCGACCACAATTAGCTCCGTATCATCCATGGCCAACAACTACGATGCGCACGTATTCCTTGGGTCCGACGTAGTTGGGTCAAATCACGGAGACTACCTGGAAGGAGGACCAAGGGATGACTTGCTTTCCGGAAGGGCTGGGAACGATACACTGATTGGAGACGGGAACTGGTCTGGATCACTGGAAGGCAACGATATTTTGTATGGAAACCAGGGATCTGACATACTCTACGGGCTCGCTGCTCATGACACCATATTCGGCGGGCAGGACGGCGACTATGTAGAGGGGAACGCAGGCAGCGACATACTTTACGGCAACATGGCCAACGACACGATTTTCGGCGGCCAGGATAATGATGCGATCTTTGGAGGCCAAGGCGACGACCTGATTTCCGGCGGATTCGGTGACGATTATCTTGCTGGGAACCTGGGCAGTGATCGCTTCATGTTCATGCCTGGCGAGGGCGCGGACCGGCTCATCGGCTTTGATGCTGCGCAAGGTGATCGCATCAATCTTGGTGCCGGCATGAGCTACACGGTCGGTTCGGCGGCCGATGGCTCGACACTCCTTGCACTTTCCGGCGGAGGATCGATTACCATCGTCGGCATTCCGCAGGCATCCTTCAACACCAGTTGGATCACCGTCGGGTAGGCTGGGGGCATGGCTTGGCCGGGGGCGACTCCCGGCACGCCGACAGGGTGAACCGCACCGGGGTGGTCAGTCCGCCACCCCCTCCGCACTTCCGAGAGAGCAGGGCGCCCTGAAGCCGCCGCCCCGCGACATCGCATCACACCCGTGTCGATGTGTACGAATTGACAACCGACGGCTGTGGCTTGTACCGATGCGGGCATGCAACGCAACATCGCTCCCCCCGGCGCGTCCCCATTGAGCCGGGCGCTGCACGCCATCGGCCTGCCGGCGGTGGCGGCGGAGCGGTGCGTGCACGCCGGCGGGGCGGGGGCATCCTGCCGGGCCTGCGTGGACGCCTGCCCCACCGGCGCGTGGAGGGCCGGGGTCACGGGGGCGCCCTGCCTGGACGCGCGGGGCTGCGACGGGTGCGGGCTGTGCGCGCCGGCCTGCCCGGCGGGGGCCATCGCGCATGCGCATACGCCGGCCCGGCGGATCGTCGCCGGGCGCGTGGTCGCCTTCGCCGCCTGCGCGCAGACCGGGCTGCGCAACGGCGCGCGCGACGGTGAGCACGCGGTGGAGGGCGTGCTGCCCTGCCTGAACGCCCTGGGGCTGTCCGACCTGCTGCGCCTGTACCGGGGCGGCGTGCGGCGCCTCGTCATCGCGCGTGACCGCTGCGCCGCCTGCCCGACCGGCGGCGGCACCGCCGTGCGCCTGGACGCGGCGGTGGCGGAGTTGAACCTGCTGCTGGACAGCCGCGGCCTGTCGCCGCTGGTGCTGAGCCGGCGCTCGCCGGTGCCGTGGCGGGCGCAGCTCGCCTTCGACTCGCTGCCGGCGGAGGACGGCGAGGCGGTGGAGGACGGCTTCGTGCCGCCCGCGCGCCGGCTGCCGGAACCGGCCGAGGGGTGGGCCGAGGGGTGGGCCGGCGCGGCGGTGCTGTGGCCGTGGGTGCCGTCCATCGACGCCGGGGCATGCCCCGGCTGCGGCGCCTGCGCGGCCGTCTGCCCGACGGGCGCCATCCGCCTGCGCGAGGACCCGCCCGCCTTCCTGGTGGCGCCGGAGGACTGCACCGGCTGCCGGCTGTGCGTCGACCATTGCGGGCCGCTGGGCGTCATCCTGGAACGGCTGGCGCCGCGCCGGCAGACCGTGGTGCCGATCCTTGCCGGGGGTCAGTCGCCCGCGTAGGCGATGGTGCTGAGCAGCGCGTTCTCGGCCTGGCGGCTGTCCAGGCGGGTGTGCTGCACGACGATCGGGCGGTCGGACTCGATCACGCTGGCGAAGGGGGTTTCGCGCGGCACCGGCTCCGGCGCCTTCATTTCGTTGAAGCGCAGGTGGCGCGTGCGGCGGGCCGGGATGGTGAAGAGGTAGGGGCCGGCGGGCTCCCGGTCCTCGAAGAAGACGGTGATGCGCACCTGGGCGTCCTCGTCGCCGGCGTTGAGGATGCAGACCGTCTCGTGGCTTTCCATCTCCGGCGCCGGGCCGTGGCTCCAGCCGGGGATGTAGCCCTCGGCGATGGCCCAGCGCGTGCGGCCGATCGGGGCGGGCATGCCGCTCTCCTTCCGCTTGTTTCCTTCACGCGCACAACCCCGCGCGCAACGACGGGTTCCGCCGCGCGTTGTTCCGGGGGACATGTTCGGGGGACGGCAGAAGGAGCATCGGCCATGAGAGACAGCCCCACGGTGGTCATCACCGGCGCCTCGGCCGGCGTCGGCCGCGCCACGGCGCACGCCTTCGCCCGGCTGGGTGCGCGCGTCGGCCTGCTGGCGCGCGAGCCGGACGCGCTGGTCGACACGGCGCGCGAGGTGGAGCGGCTGGGCGGGCAGGCGCTGCCCATGGTGACGGACGTCGCCGACTTCGGCGCGGTGGACGGCGCGGCGGTGGCGGTGGAGGAGGCGTTCGGCCCCATCGACGTGTGGGTCAACAACGCCATGGCCACCGTCTTCTCCCCCGTGAAGGAGCTGAAACCGCACGAGCTGCACCGGGTGACGGCGGTCACCTATTACGGCTACGTGCACGGCACCATCGCGGCGCTGCGGCGCATGCTGCCGCGCGACCGCGGGCGGATCATCCAGGTGGGATCGGCGCTGGCCTACCGCGGCATCCCGCTGCAGGCGGCCTATTGCGGGGCCAAGCACGCCATCGTCGGCTTCACCGATTCGCTGCGCTGCGAGCTGATCCACGACGGCAGCGACGTGCGGATCACCATGGTGCACCTGCCGGCCATGAACACGCCGCAGTTCGACTGGGCCCGCACCCGCTTCGGCAAGCGCCCGCGCCCGGTGGGCGCCATCATGCAGCCGGAACGCGCGGCCGACGCCATCGTCTGGGCGGCGCAGCACGGCGGGCGGGAGCTGTGGGTGGGCAGCAGCACGGCGCAGGCCATCCTGGGCCAGTACGTGGCGCCGAAGCTGATGGACCGCTTCCTGGCCCACAACGCCTATGAGGCGCAGCTGCGCGGCCGGAACCTGCCGCCCGGCTACCGCGACAACCTGTACGAGCCGGTGCCCGGCGTGCACGCGACGCACGGCGCCTTCGACGGGCAGGCGGACATGCCCGGCCGCTTCGTGCGCGCCGCGACGGCGCGCGGGCTGGTGGCGGCGGCCGGCTTCGCGCTGGTGGCGGGGGCGGCGGTGCTGGCGCGGCAGACGGCGAGCCGGTGAGGACGGAAGCTGAAGACGGCGGCTGATAACGAAAACGGCCCGCCGGGTGGGGCGGGCCGTCGTCGCGCTCTTGTCGCTCCGGCGTGGGGCGCCGGACGGGAAGCTTACTTGGTGCGGATGACCGGGGTGAGCTGGTCGCCCCAGTTGCCCGATTCGTTGTGGTAGCGGGCGGTGCGCATCAGCTCCACCGTGATGCCGGCGTCCACGGCCTTGGTCACCGCCTCGTTCAGCCGGTGCAGGCTGTTGGCGACGATGCGGATGGCGCTCTCCTGCTCGGAGGTGAATTCCGAACGGTCGTCCGGGGCGTCCTGGAAGCTCGACATGCGGCAATTCCTTCCCTTGTTCTGTCGGCAAGATGCCGCGCTGCGGCGCGGCGAGTGTCACCCCAGTCTTTAACACATCGCGCGCGCGGAACAAGGGTGCCGCGTGGCCGCACCCCGACCGGCCGGGTAACGGCGGGGCGGCGGCGGGGCGGCGGCGATTCCGGCCTTTTCCCGATGCCCCGCGCCGGCCTACCCTCGCGGCCAGGATATTCCTCTCAGGGGAGACACCGGGCATGACCGATTCCGCCGCACCGCGCACCGTCGCCTTCCTCGGGCTGGGCGTCATGGGCTTTCCCATGGCCGGCCACCTCGCCAAGGCCGGCCACGCCGTGACCGTCTACAACCGAACCACGGCCAAGGCCGAGGCCTGGGCCGCCCGGCATGGCGGCAAGCATGCGGGAACACCCGCCGAGGCGGCGCAGGGGGCCGACGTGGTGTTCATGTGCGTGGGCAACGACGACGACGTGCGGCAGGTGGCCGGCGACGCCCTGCGCGGCATGAAGCCCGGCGCCATCCTGGCCGACCACACCACGGCGTCCGCCGAGGTGGCGCGCGAGATGGCGGCGAAGGCGGCGGAGCGCGGCATCGCCTTCCTCGACGCGCCGGTGTCCGGCGGGCAGGCGGGGGCGGAGAACGGCGTGCTGACCGTCATGGTCGGCGGCGACCCGGCGGCCTTCGCCACGGCCGAGCCGCTGATGCGCGCCTATGGCCGCTCCGTGGTGCTGATGGGGGACTCCGGGGCCGGGCAGCTGACCAAGATGGTCAACCAGATCTGCATCGCCGGCCTCGTCCAGGCCCTGGCCGAGGGTATGAGCTTCGCGCAGAAGGCCGGGCTGGACGCGCACAAGGTGGTGGACGTGATCTCCAAGGGTGCCGCCCAGTCCTGGCAGATGGAGAACCGCGCCAAGACGATGCTGGACGACAAATTCGACTTCGGCTTCGCGGTGGACTGGATGCGCAAGGACCTGTCCATCTGCCTGAACGAGGCCCGGCGCAACGGCGCCACCCTGCCGGTCACGGCCCTGGTCGACCAGTTCTACGCCGACGTCCAGAAGCTGGGCGGCGGGCGGTGGGATACGTCCAGTCTGATGAAGCGGTTGGGGAGGTAGCCCTCATATGCCCTCCCCTGCCCTCGGCGGGGGAGGGAGCCTGTAGGTTGGGTCTGGACCCAACACCGTCCGCACACCGTCCCCGATGCAAGAAGCGTTGGGTTTTCGCTGGCGCTCAACCCAACCTACACGTGGATTCTCGGATAGGCCGTTGCCCCCACCCTTCCCACTTCGTGGAGGGCTATCGCATCTGAGTAAAGCGCTCTCCGCCTGTTGACCTGAAGGAAGAGACCGAAGTGGCCTTTTCCTTCAGGAGACGCGCGATGCAGTCGCTCATTGAGATTTTCCGAGAGGTTCGCGATCCGCGCGACCCGAA
>NZ_DASPMG010000213.1:0-4381 GCF_035627195.1 Azospirillum sp. | reverse complement strand
CGACCCGCCGCCCGGCATTGCGTCGCGGGCGTTCACGGCGAGGTTGAGGACCGCCAGCTCCATCTGCGCGCGGTCCACCTCCACCGGCCAGACGCCGGGCTCCAGCTCCGTCTCCACGGCGATGTCGCCGCGGAGCGACCGCTTGAGCATGCCGTCCACCATGGCGCCCAACGCGTCGTTGGCGTCCACCACCTCGGGCTTCAGCGTCTGCTGGCGCGCGAAGGTAAGCAACTGCTGGGTGAGTTGGCCGCCGCGGTAGGCCGCCTGCATGGCGGTGTCGATGAAGGGTGCGGCGGCCGCGTTCTCCCCGGCGCGGGTCTGCGCGAGGTAGAGGTTGCTGGTGATGACCATCAGCAGGTTGTTGAAGTCGTGCGCGATGCCGCCGGCGATCTGGCCCAGCATCTCCAAACGCTGGATCTTCTGCAAAAGCTCCTCGGCGCGCTGGCGGCGCGCCGTCTCGGCGGCGGCATGGGCGCGCGCCGCGCGCTCCGAGCGCTCCTTGCGGACCACCAGCCACGACACCAGCCCCAGCAGCAGCGCCGAGGGCACCGCGAACAGCGCGTAGAACAGCACGTGCGAGCGCCACTCGGCCTCCACCGAGGCGACCGAGCGGCCGTAGTTGATGTAGACCGGTGCGGCGCCCAGCTTGCGGTAGGCGAACAGGCGCTCCACCCCGTCGCCCTGGGAGACGGTGCGGAAGGAGCCGCCCTGTGGCGCGCGGGAGATCGCCTGCATGAAGCCGCTTTCCGGCGTCAGCTTCACGGACTTGCCGGCGGGGTAGCGGCCGAGGATCGTGCCGTCCTCGCGCACCAGGGAGATGTTGTCGGCCGGGATGGAGGCCGCGCGCGAGAAGACCTCCTGGAAGTCGGGCAGGTGGACGGCGACGGCGATCACGCCGTCGAACGTGCCCGGTGCCGCCCCGGCGGGCGGCGACCGCCGCCGGGCCACGTTGAACACCGGCATCTTCGTGACCCGTCCGACCCGCGTGTCGCTGACGGTGCGTTCCTCCCCGGACTTCAGGGCCAGGAAATAGTCGCGGTCGACCAGCTCAAGACCCGGCGGGGCGTCGTCGAGGCTGGTCAGCCGCACGCGCCCGGCGGAGTCGATCAGCCACAGGCTGCCGATCTGCGGGAACGCCTCCTCCGCCCGGCGAAGGTAGCGCCGGACGTCCTCCGACGCCGCGATCTCCTCCCACGACAGGCCGCGGACGCGGTCGTCGATCTCGTCATGGACGTAGGCGAAGGTCTCGAAGGCGCGCAGCGTGTGCTCGTACAGCACGGCGGTGCTGCGCTCCACGTGGCGTTGCGCCTGAGCGAACGTCTCGCGGTGGTCGTGCCACGCCACGGCGGCGAGCAACAGCAGCGGCACCGCGATCGAGGCGATCGGGAGACCCCAGTGACCGCGGGCGGACCGACGCTCGCTCATCCGTGCCAATGCTCGTGAAAGTGGTTTGGAGTAGCGACAGTATCAGATAATGCCCCGCTGTCATTATGCCATTCGGAAGACAACTCCTACTCGCTCGCCTCAACCCAGGCGCTGTCCGCGTAGCGGCGCCACCCCGGCGACAGGGCGTAGCCGTACTGCCGGGGATAGGGCAGCTCGGCGCCCAGCGCCGCCGCGGCGCGGTGCGGCCAATGCGGATCGTCCAGCACGATGCGCCCGACGGCGACGAGGTCGGCCGCCCCCTCGCGCAGCACGCGCTCGGCGTCCTCCGGCTTGGTGATCAGGCCGACGGCGATGGTGGGCGCGCCGGTCTCCGCCCGCACCCGGCGGGCGAAGCCGACCTGATAGCCGGCGGCGACCGGCACCCTGGCGGTCGGCACGGCACCGCCGCCGGAGACGTGGATGAAGGCGGCCCCGGCCTCCTTCAGCACCTGGGCGAAGACCAGCGCCTCCGGCACCGACCAGCCGCCCGCCGCGTAATCGGTGGCGGAGATGCGCACGCCCACGGGCACCGCGCCGTCCACGGCGGCGCGCACCGCCGCCAGCACCTCCAACGGGAAGCGCATGCGGTTCTCCAGCGATCCGCCGTAGGCATCCTCGCGCCGGTTGGCGAAGGGCGACAGGAACTGGTGCAGCAGGTAGCCGTGCGCCATGTGCAGTTCGATCACATCGAAGCCGGCGCGCACCGCCCGGCGGGCGGAGTCGGCGAAGGCATCGCGCACGCGGGCCAGCCCGGCGGCGTCCAGCGGACGGGGTGCGGGCCAGCCGTCGCCGAACGGCACGTCGGAGGACGACACCGTCTGCCAGCCGCCGTCCGCCTGGGCGACCGGCTTGCCGCCCAGCCACGGCGCCTGGGCCGAGCCCTTGCGCCCGGCATGGCCGAGCTGGATGCCGAAGCGGCCGCCGCTGCCATTCTCGCGGTTGAAGCGGACGATGCGGGCCAGTGCGGCTTCCTGCTCGTCGGTCCACAGGCCGACGCAGCCGGGGGTGATCCGCCCCTCCGGCGACACGCCGGTGGCCTCCACCAGCACCAGACCGGCGCCGCCGATGGCGAACTGGCCGAGGTGCGCGAGATGCCAGTCGTTGGCGACGCCGTCCACGGCGCTGTACTGGCACATCGGCGCCACCACGATGCGGTTGGGCAGCGTGACGGTTCCCAGTTGGTAGGTGCTGAACAGCAGGTTGGCCGCGTCGCTCATCCGCCCTGTCTCCGTAAGGTTCGACCCGAGCGCACGATAGTGGGGTGCCGGGGTGCCGATGGACAACGGGCGGTCGGCGAATGGCTGCATTTCACACGGAGCGGCGCAGCAAATGGCTGCCGCCTTCGTGCGGCAGGCGCTGGTGCCAGGGGATGGCGGCGTGGCCGGCCTCGGTGAAGCCCTGCCGTTCGTACAGGCGGCGGGCCGGGAGGTTGTCGGCCCAGACGTGCAGGGTCACCCGGTCGAAGCCGACGGTGCGGGCGCGGTCGTACACCGCGTCCAGCAGCCGGGCGGCGACGCCGCGGCGGCGCCACGCCGGCTGGACCGCGAGGGCGGAGAGGAACAGGCTGCCCCAGTCCTGCGTCTCGTCGAAGCTGCGGATGTGCTCCAGCCGGTCGGCGGGAAAGCCGGTGCGGTCGACGTCGCGCATCCACAGGGCCGGATAGGCGTGCGCCAGCCCGATCACCTCCCCACCCGCCTCCGCCACGATGCACTGGCGGTAGGAGAAGGAACCGGCGGTGCCGGCCACGCCGGCCGCCAGCATCTGCGCCACCGGGGCGCCGCCCAGCAACCCGTCCAGCAGGAAGTCGTAGATGCCGCCGCCGGCCATCACCATCAGCTCGGCCACCGCCAGGGCGTCGTCGGGCTCGGCGGGGCGGATGTGCGGTTCGGTCGGCATGGCGGTCCCTCGTGGCCCGGCGGGGCGGCAAATGTAACCGGATGCAACACTATGCAACGCATTTGCCATGGTGTTGCATTGGGCCATATCCTTCGTTTTCCGTCATCCGGACGCGCGCAGGGAATGTCCAGGATCATCCCGATGATGACCGCCCTTAGGAATTTTGTCAATTTCGCGACACGGTGAGGCCATGCACGGCGCCCCTATCCACATCGGATCGGCCCGGTTCGCCGCCGACCTCGAAGACGCGGCGCGACTGTTCGGCGCCTACGCGGCCTCGCTGGACATCGACCTGTCGTACCAGGACTTCGCCGCCGAACTGGCCGGCCTGCCCGGCAAGTACGCGCCGCCGTCCGGCGCCCTGCTGCTGGCGCGCGGCCCCGGCGGGGAGGCGCTGGGGTGCGTAGCGCTGCGGCCGATCGAACCGGAGGGCTGCTGCGAGATGAAGCGGCTCTACGTGGCGCCGGAGGGGCGCGGGCTTGGCCTCGGCCGGGCGCTGGTCGACGCCATCCTGGGGAAGGCGGTGCGGATCGGCTACCGCGAGATGCGGCTGGATACGCTGCCGAGCATGACGGCGGCGCTGGCGCTGTACCGGGAGGCAGGGTTCGTGACGATCGAGCGGTATTACGACACGCCGGTGGCCGGGACCATCTTCCTCGGGCGACGGCTTGCGGGCCATGGTTGACCGGGCGGCACCCGATCCTTTAGCCTGTGGGGCATGAGCGGACGTCCGAGGCTTTCGATTCGGCGAATTATGGACCCGGTCCTCCTTTGAGGGCCGGGACACGTCACGCGTCTGCGCCGAATCGATCCAAGGGAACCTAAGTCCATGTCCGCCACGATGCCCGCCGGCCAGCCGGCCGCCGATACCCGTCCGTACGATCCCACCCGCCGCGTCGCCTTCGCGCTGCGCGCCGACGCCGATCCCGGCGTCCTGCCGCGCGTGCTGGAGCTGTTCGCCAAGCGCGGCCTGGTGCCCGACACGTTCCACGCCGACCGCATGGCGGACGACGACACGCTGGCCGTAGAGGTCGAGGTGACGGGGATGGCGCGCGCCATC
>NZ_DASPMG010000212.1:0-2064 GCF_035627195.1 Azospirillum sp. | reverse complement strand
CAGCACTTCCACCACGGCCGGCGCCACCAATGGCGCCAGCCGCTCGCGCCCCGCCAGCGGCGGCAGCCCGCCCAGCGCCACGACACCCGCCGGCCCACGCCGCTCCAGCGGCTTCGGCAGGTGCGGGTCGGCGATGTCCATGATGGCGGCGACGGCGCCGGCGTCCCACGCCCCCTTCAGGCGGCGGGCGACCTCGATCGCCTCGCGGACGCGTTGCACGTCGGACACCGCTTGCTCCCTCCGGGAATGCCCCAGCCCACGCTTTGCACTCTAACAGAAGCCCCGCGCCCTTGGGCAGGGAACCTTCCCGCCACGCACATGTTCTCGTTATGTTCCCATCAAGCACGGAGAACGGACATGAGCAAGACCGACACCGCCAGCCGCCGGCAGCCCAAGGCGGGCGAGGCCTTCTCCAACCGCGACAAGGCGCCCGAGGACTGGACCACCGGCGACGAGCCGATGACCGGCGCCCAAGCCTCCTACCTGAAGACGCTGAGCGAGGAGGCGGGCGAGCGCTTCGACCCCGACCTCACCAAGGCGGAGGCGTCCAAGCGCATCGACGCGCTGCAGGACAAGACCGGGCGGGGGCAATAGGCCCCCGCTTCCCCTTCCCCACCCTCAGTGCGGGGCCGCCAGCTTCAAGCCGCCAGCTTCAGACCGATGATGCCGGCAGCGATCAGGCCGATGCAGCCTAGCCGCACGGCGTCCGCCGGTTCCCCGTACAGCGCGATGCCGGCCAGTGCCGACCCCACCGTCCCGATGCCCGTCCACACCGCGTAGGCGGTGCCCAGCGGCAGTTCCTTCAGCGCCACGCCGAGCAGGCCGAGGCTGCCGACGATGGCGGCGACGGTCAGGATGGAGGGTACGGGGCGGGTGAAGCCGTCGGTGTGCTTGAGCCCGACGGCCCAGCCGATTTCCAGCAGCCCGGCGGCGAAAAGGGCGATCCAGGCCATGACAGACCTCCTGGTCCAGGGCCGGGTCGTCCCAAGGCAAGCTCCCCTGGCGAAGGCGGGGTCGTCCCCGCGGAAGCGCATGGCGTGAACGTAAGACCGCCCACGCGCTCCCGCAAGGGGGCGTCCCCCCTCACGCCGTCTCGCGCGCCGGCGTGGGAATGCCCGCCGCCTGCAGCACGTAATTCAGCAGGTCGCGGCCCATGTCGGTGACCACGGTGATCTTCGCCGGGTCGATGGGCACGTTGTTCAGGTATTGCAGGCGCAGCAAATCGCCCTCCTCCACCATCTCCGGGTAGAGGCCGCAGAACGAGAAGCCCAGCACCTCCAGCTGCGGCGCCATGATCTGCGTCGCCGGGTCGGACAGCGGCAGGTCCAGGTAGACGCAATCGACCCGCGACAGGCGCAGCTCGCGCAGCCGCACGCGCACGAGGTCGGGCAGGTCGCGCCCGCTCTTCACCACGCGCAGGACCGCCCAGTTGTAGTTGGCCCGCACCTGCACATCGACCTCCGACCGCTCCGGCAGCCGGGCGATCAGGTCGGGGTCGGCGCGCTCCACCGTGCGCTCCACGCCGGTCCAGGCGTAGATCCGCTCGATCATCGTGCGGTGGTGCAGCGGCGGGTAGATCGTGCGCTTCGGCTCCGCGTTCAGGCGGATGTAGAACAGCACGGCCGTCTGCCGCTCGGCCGCCGAATCCCCGCCGTCGCCGAACTTCTTGAAGGTCCGGTCGCCGGGGATGTAGGCCAGCAGGATGCCCGTCTCGCGCCCGCCGGACGCGAAGTTGGCCTTCTGCGAATAGGGGTGCAGTGTCACCGCCTCGCCGTACAGGCCCAGCAGTCGGTCGGCCTTGACGCGCTTGAATGCCTCCTCCTTCAGTCGCTCGAACAGCTTGCGTCCGCGGAAGCGCGGGTCGACGGCACCCATGGACACGTTGGCGACGCGCGCCTGCGGGCTGTCCTTCTTCAGGCCCTGGTGCCCGGCCACCTCGCCCTCCGGCGTCACGGCGACCAGCGAGAACAGCAGCCCCTTCTCGATCAGGTCGCGCACATGCTCGGGGAAATAGACGACCTCGTGGTAACTGTAGCCGTAGACGTGGTACATGCAGCGCGCCAG
>NZ_DASPMG010000211.1:0-19651 GCF_035627195.1 Azospirillum sp. | reverse complement strand
GGTGCTGCCGCTGGGCGTGTTGCGTGGCGCGGCGCTGTCCGTCGTGCCGGGGCAGCGCATCGCCTATGTGGTGGACGCCGCCTTCACTCCCGGCAACGCGGAGCGGATCGTGGCGCTGGCGCGCGGGGCCGACGTGCTGTTCATCGAGACGCCGTTCCTGGACGCCGACGCCGGCATCGCCGGGGCGCGCAACCACCTGACGGCGGGGCAGGCCGGGCGGCTGGCGGCGGCCGCCGGGGTGGGGCGGATCGTGCCCTTCCACTACTCCCCGCGCTACGCCGGGCGGGAGGAGGAACTGGCGCGCGAGGCGCAAGCCGCGTTCCGTACCGCTTCCGTCGGAGTTGGCGATCCCGGCCGCGCCCCCGATTGTTAAGCCTGTACTTGAGTTTGCGGACGCCATAACGAACGGGAGGCCGCCATGGCCATCAACGAAGCCGCCTACCAGCGCCTGGAAGCGCACGGACGCCGCGACGGCCGCATCACGGTCGAGGAAATGGGCCGCGAGATGCCCATCGAGGACATGGACCCCGTGGAGATCGCCGAGGTGGTCGACCGGCTGGAGCGCGCGGGCATCGACGTGGACGTTGACGCGGCCCTGCTGAAGCCGCACCCGGACCGGGAGCGGTCGGGCGGCGACGCGGGCGTGGTGGACATCGCCCATCCGGCCGCCCCGGCGGTGTCGGCGCCCGGCGTGCGCCCGTCACGCCCGGCCGACATCGCCGGCATGGGCGACCCGCACCACGGCCATCACGGGCACGGCCGGAAGGCGCCGACCTGGCTCCACAACGGCATCGACCTGCTGCCGATCGTCTGCGTCGGCCTGGTGGCCATCGTGATGATCGTGGCGCTGGGGTAGGGGGGCCTTGGGGTAGGGGGTCCTGGGGCAGCGGGCGCTCAGATCCACGCCGTCTCGATGGTCTGGTCGCTGAAGCGGATCAGCTCGACCCGGTAGAGGCGTTCGCCGTCGTTGACGACGACGGCGCCGTCGGCGGCGCGGGTCAGGGTGTATTGGGCGCGGGCGTAGAGGAAGACGGCGGTGTCCGTGCCGTCGCCGCCGTCGATGGTGTCCCACCCGGCGCTGCCGGCCGTCGTGGTGCCGTCGCCGTACAGCGTGTCGTTGCCCAGGTTGCCGAAGAGGGCGTCGTTGCCGTCGCCGCCCTGGATGATGTCGTCGCCCTGGCCGCCGAAGATGGTGTCGAAGCCTTCGCCGCCCAGCACGCTGTCGCTCGCCATGTTGCCGTAGAGGACGTCGTTGCCCTCGCCGCCGGACATGGCGTCGCCGCCCTGGCCGCCGAACAGCGTGTCGGCGCCGGTGCCGCCCAGCAGCGTGTCGTTGCCCAGGTTGCCGTACAGGATGTCGGCGCCGCCCTGGCCGTCGGCGTAGTCGTTGCCGCCCAGCATCGCCACCGTGTCGGCGGCGGACGTGCCGGTGTAGCTGTCGTCGCCGTCGGTGGGCGCGCCGGTGGTGGGCGTGGTGGGCGTGGTGGTGCCGCCGCCGCTGGCGGCGCCGTACAGCGCCGTCACGCCGGCGATGTCGTCGGAATGCAGCGCCGTCTGGTTGGAGTTGTAGGCGTGCATGATGGCCTGGGAAATGCTGGAATGGTCCAGGCCGATGGCGTGGCCGATCTCGTGCACGGCCACGGAGTAGAAGTAGGTGCCGCTGCTCGCCGACGCGGACCACGACTCGCTGGAGTCGAAGACGATGTCCGACTGCGTCATCGTCGAGCCGCGGTACATGTAGTGCGCGGTCGCCAGTGTGCCGCTGGCGCCGTCGATGCTGCCGCCGCCCAGGCGGATGTCGACGTCCTCGCCGTCCGCCACCTGCACGAAGCGGATGTTGGCGACCCGCGCCCAGGTCTCGAACGCCTGCTGGGCCAGCGCCTGATAGCCGGTGGGCAGGAAGGTCAGCGTCGAGCCGAAGGTCTCGCGGCTGTCGTAGTTGTACTCGGCGAAGCTCCAGGTGACCGTGCCGCCGGACGTGCCCATGCCGCCGTCGCCCCACTTGGGGCCTTCCAGCACATAGTCCTTCGCCACGCTGATGCTGCCGTCGGCGTTCACGTTCTGGGAGCCACACTGGCCGCAGCCGCAGGCGAAGCTGCCGCTGCCGATCGCCCGTGCGGCGTCCGCCGTCAGCTGGCCGGGGAGAAGGGCGGGCAACGGGTCCGGCATGCTGGTTCTCCCCACGCTGGTTCTCGCCAATGGGCCGACGTCGCCAAAGAAGTTGGCACGGTTGATTGTTCCGTTCGCATTCGCGCGGAGTCAACGAACAAAGCGGAATTGGGACGGTTCTACGCCTCGCAGCGCATGCGGTTGCGACCTTCGCGTTTGGCGCGGTAGAGGGCGGCGTCGGCACGGTTGAGTGCGGCCTCGATGGACGCATCCCGCGGCGCCCATTCGGCGACGCCGACGCTGACCGTGCAGTGCACGTCCGCGCCGATGGACAGCGCCGCCCCCTCGATCGCCTCGCGCAGGCGCTCGGCCGTGGCGACCGCGCCGTCCATGTCGGAATCGGGCAGCAGGACGGCGAACTCCTCGCCGCCGATGCGGCCGATGTGGTCGGTGGCGCGCAGCACCGACAGGGCGACGCGGGCGACCTGCTTCAGCACCTCGTCGCCCGCCGCGTGGCCGTGGTGGTCGTTGATCTCCTTGAAATGGTCGATGTCCAGCATCAGCACGCCCAGCGGCCGCTGGTGCCGGCGGGCCAGCGCCACCTCGCGCTCCGCCATGGCGAAGAAGTGGCGGCGGTTGGCGATGCCGGTCAGCGCGTCCATCATGGCCAGCCGCTCCAGCTCGCGGTTGGAGCGCTCCAGCGCCGCCGCCATGCCGGCGAGGTCGCGCTCCGTCTGCTTGCGGCGCGAGATGTCCTCCTCCAGCGCCACGAAGTGGGTGATGGCGCCGTCCGCGTCGCGCACGGGCGAAACGGCGACGGACACCCAGACGTCGAAGCCGTGCTTGGTCCGCTGCAGCATCTCGCCGCGCCAGCCCTCGCCGCGCCGGACGGCGGCGATGTGCGGCTGGTAGGTGTCGCGCGACACGTTGGGGGAGCGGAAGGCGGCCGGCGTGCGGCCCTTCACCTCGGCCAGCGTGTGGCCGGACAGGCGCTCGAACGCCGGGTTCACGTATTCGATGCGGGCGTCGGCGTCGGCGATGATCACCGCCGCCGTGCTCTGTGCGATGGCGGAGGAGAAGGTGCGCAGTTCCCGCTCCGCCCGGCGGCGGTCGGTGATGTCGTGGACGATGGAGTAGAGCAGCGTGCGGTCGTCCACCTCGATGGGGCCGGAGTGCACCTCCACGTCGCGCACCTCGCCGCCGGCGAGGCGGTGGCGGAACAGGAAATGCGAGCGCGACTCGGCCCGCGCGCGCGCCATCTCGGCGGCGATCTGGTCGGGCGTCAGGCAGTTGATGTCGCTGATCCGGCGCGCCTTCAGCGCCTCCACCGGCCAGCCGTAGAAGTCGGCCGCCGCCTGGTTGGCGTCGACGATGGCCCCGTCCACCGGGTCGATCAGCAGCTCGACCGCCTTGCACTGGGTGAACAGGCGGCGGTAGCGCTGCTCGCTGGCGCGTAGCGCGGCCTCCACGCGCAGCCGCCCGGCCCGTTCGCGATCGCGGGCGATGCCCAGCGTCAGCTTGGCCGCCAACTCGCCCAGCAGGGCCACCTCCTCCGCGTCGAAGGCGTCGGGCTGGGCGGCGTAGACGCCCAGCGCGCCGATGACATGGTCGTCCAGGCGCAGCGGCAGGGCGATGCACGACGCGAAGCCGCGCTGCGCCGCCTCCTCGCGCCAGGGGCCGAAGGCGGGGTCGGCGTGGATGTCGCGCACGACCATGGGTTGGCCGGTGCGGATGGCCGTGCCGACCGGGGTGTGCCCGCGCTCCGTATCGTCCCAGGACAGGCCGAGTCCCTCGACGTAGCCGGCGGCGAAGCCGCTGTGCGCCATCGGCCGCACGGGCTTGCCCGGCGCGTCGTCGGCGTAGCCGACCCAGGCCATGCGGTAGCCGGCCTCGTCGACGATGACGGTGCAGACCTCGGCCAGCACCTGCGCCTCCGGCAGGTCGCGGGCGAGGATGTCGCCGCAGCGGCCGATGGCGGCGAGGGCGCGCATGCGGCGGCGCAGCGCCGCCTCGACATCCGCCTGGGATGGGGCCTGGGATGGGGGCCGGTGGCGTGCCGCCCGCCGCGCCCGCCGCATCAGCAGCGCCGCGCCGGCCGCGGCCACGATCAGGCCGATGGCGACCGGTGCGAAGGAGGGCATGGCGCGGCCATGGGTACAGGGGTGGGCAGGGCGGCGGGCACGGGGAAGGCTCCAGCCTTGGGGCGGGATACGCTAACGTATCATGGTATGCGCCAAGCGTTGCTAAAGCCTTTCCAGCGCGCTCAACCTCCGGTCAGCGTGTGGATCAGGATGGCCGCCGTGGCGGCGACGTTCAGCGACTGCACATGGCCCGATCCGGGAATGACGACCACCTCGTCACAGGCGTCCATGGTGGCCTTGGGCAGGCCCTCCTCCTCGTTGCCCAGCACCAGGGCGATCGGCTTGAGGGCGATCGGCTTGCCGGCGGCCTTCAGGGAGGCGAGCGGCCGGGCGCGCGGCGACAGCGCGGTGCCGACCACGCGGTGGCTGTCCTTCAGGCGCTTCAGGGCAGTGGCGAAGCGCTCGGCCCGGTGGACCTCCACCCACTCGAATCCGCCCTCGGCGACGCGGTAGCTGGCCTCCGACGGCAGCGCCTGTCCGGGGTGGTCGGAGACGAGGATGCGCGGCAGCCCGAAGAAGGCGGCGGTGCGCACGATGGCGCCCAGGTTGTGCGGGTTGCCCACGCCGTCCAGCACCAGCAGCGGCCTGCCCTCCGCCGCCCAGGCCCTGGCCTGTTCGGGGTCGAAGGCGGGGACGGGGCGCGGCTCGATCAGCGCCACGACGCCGCCGTGCATGGCGGTGCCGGCGACGCGCGCCAGCTCGTCCCCCTCCACCAGCCGGTAGGGGCGGCGGGTGCGGGCGAGTTGCTGGCAGAAGGATCCGACCTGCGGCTTCAGCCGCTCGTCGAAGAACAGCCGCTCGACCCGGCCGGCATCGCGCTCGAACAGGGCCGACACGGCGGCCAGCCCGGCGACGCGGAACAGCTTTCCGGGCTCGCGCTCACGCTCGCGCGGGGGTGGTGGCGCCGCCTCTTTGCGGGGGCGGGGGGAGGCCGGTCTGCGCGTGGGGTGCCGGTCCGCCGGTCGTGCCATGTCCAATGCCGTGGGTGGGTGTCGAAGGGGCGGCAGTGTGGCGCAAGCGCGGCCGGCGTTCCAGCGTCAGCGTCGGGCGTCAGTGTCTCGTGTTGCGGCGGGTGAAGCCGACGTAGGCCGCCGCCGCCGCGGCGGCGACGCCGGCCAGCACGGCGGGGGCGGCCCAGGCGGGCGGCGGGCGGTTGAAGCCGCCGTACACGCCGCGCCCTTCCTCCACCGGTTCGAACAGGTTGCCGTCGCTGGCCGGGGCCGGCGGCGTGCGCGCGAAGTGGCGCCGGGCGCCGTAGCCGGCCACCGCCTCCATCACCCGCGGCGCCACCGCGTGGCCGAGCAGCGCCAGCTTGGCCAGCGCGCCAACGGTGACCCGCGCGCGGGGGCGCAGCGCCAGGGCGACGATGGTCTCCGCCACGTCCTCCGGGTCGTCGTAGATCGGCCCCTCCGGCTCCAGCGCGTGGCCGGTGTAGTTGGCGCCGTGCATCATGCCCGGCGTGTCGGTGAAGGACGGGTAGACGCCGCAGACGTGGATGCCCGGCTCGTCGCCCAGCTCGGCCCGCAGGCTCTCCACCAGCCCCTCCAGCCCGAACTTGCTGGCGGCGTAGGCGGCGGCGTAGGGGGCGGGCGCGTAGGCGCCGACCGAGATGGTGTTGATGAGCACGCCGCGCCCCTGCCGGCGGAAGATCGGCAGCACCGCGTGCGCGCCGTGCAGCGGGCCCAGCAGGTTGGTTTCGATGACGCGGCGGTGCGCCTCGACCGGCGTCTCCTCGAACCGGCCGACGGCGCCGACCCCGGCGTTGTTGACCCACACGTCGATGCCGCCGAACGCCTCCACCGCGCGCCCGGCGAGGTGGCGGACGGCGCCAGCGTCGGTGACGTCGGTCGGCACCACAAGCGCCTCGCCGCCCAGCGCGCGGCACTCCTCCGCCACCTCCTCCAGCAGGCCTTCGCGCCGCGCCGCCAGCACCAGCCGCGCGCCCTGGCGCGCGAAGCCCTGCGCCGCCGCCCGTCCGATGCCGCTCGACGCCCCGGCGATGACGACGACGGCCCCTTCCAGACTGTCCATGACTTCCCCCTCCCGTGATGACGGAAACGTCAACAGGGCGGGAGCGCGGCCGTTGCGGGACCGTTGTTGAGTGGGGAGGGGCGGTGAATTACCTTAGGAACGACCGTGAAGGAGGCCGCCGTGGGCCACGTGACCATCCACAACCTGGACGACGCCACCCTGGAAGCGCTGCGCACCCGCGCCGACCGGCACGGCCGCTCGCTGGAGGAGGAACTGCGCGACATCGTCGTGCAGTCGGCGCGGAGGGTTTTGAGCAAGGACGAGCAACTCGCGCTCATGGACCGGATCCGGAGCATGACGCCTCCTGGCCGCAGACCTCTTGCCGAGGATCTGATCCGCGAAGATCGGGACAGCCGATGATCTGGGTGGTCGATGCAAGCGTTGCCCTGAAGTGGTTCCTTGATGAGGAGGGCTCGGAGCATGCCCGCCGGCTGAAATCCCTGGAAGAGGTGATCGCGCCCGATCTGATCGTTGCGGAGGTTTCCAACGCTGCATGGCGCTTGGCCGTTTCCGGGCGCATCCCCATGGAGCAGTATCAGTCGATGGCCGGTGGGATTTCCCAACTCGTCGACGCCCTGTGGCCGCTCAGTGCGCTTGCCTCGCGTGCAGCGGAAATGGCGGGCGCCTTGCGTCACCCCGTGTATGACTGCTTCTACACAGCGCTTGCCGAGGTCAAGGCGACGAAGGTGATCACCGCCGACCGTCGCTTCCTCAACGCCATCTACGGAAGCCGCTGGCGGGATCTGGCCATTGACCTCTATTCGTACTGAAGAAGCCTACAGCAGCTTCACCACCAGGAAGCCGCCGACCAGGGTGACGGCGAAGACGCTGGTGACCAGGGTCAGGCGCTTCTCGATGAAGTCGCGGATGGGGTTGCCGAACCAGTAGAGCAGCGCCGCCACCAGATAGAACCGCATGGAGCGCGAGATGATCGACGCGCCGATGAACACCCAGATGTCCAGCTTCGCGACACCGGCCGTGATGGTCAGCAGCTTGTAGGGGATCGGCGTCATCCCCTTGATGATCAGGATCTCGGCGCCGTAGTCGACGAAGGTCTGGCGCAGGTTCGCGAACTGGGCCTCCAGGTGGTAGAAGTCGATGACCCAGCGGCCGATCGTCTCGTACAGGAAGAAGCCGATCATGTAGCCGGCGATGCCGCCCACCACCGAGGCCAGCGTGCAGATGGTGGCGATGCGCCAGGCGTTCGCCCGGTTCGCCAGCACCATGGGAACCAGCAGCAGGTCCGGCGGGATCGGGAAGAAGGAGCTTTCGGCGAAGGACACGCCGGCCAGCCACGTCGTGCTGTGCTTCGAGGCGGCCTTGGCCATGGTCCAGTCGTAGAGGCGCTTCAACATGCCGGGCGGCCCGTTGGTTGGCTTGCGGTAAGGCCTTCCTTGTAGCCGCCCGCCGGTGCCGCCGCTACGGCCAAATTGGAGTCATGCCGGGCGCGGTACGCCGTCAGCGTCGGGGAGGTTCCGGGTTCGGCAGGTCGTGGCCAATGGGCGCGCAGTCGCCTTCCTTGTCGCCCGGCAGGCCACGGTGGCGGGTGTCGGTGGCCGATCCGCCGCCGCCGCTGAACTCGTCGCAGTTCGGCGCCTGGACGGGGGTTTCGGAGCCGGGGGTGCGGGAGGGGGCGGGCTGCTGCTGCGGCTTGGTGCTCATGGCGCGGGATCCTCGTGCGGGGGTGTCCCCGGCCAACAGGATCGCGCGCGGGCGGTTCCCGGCCCTATTCCCGCGGGACGGCGCGGGGGAAGCGGATGATGAAGGTGGTGCCCTTGCCGGGCGCGCTGTCGATGGCGATGCGGCCCTTCAGGCGCTGGGTCACCAGATTGAAGACGATGTGCAGGCCCAGGCCCGTGCTGCCGGCACCGCGCCGGGTGGTGAAGAAGGGTTCGAACACGCGGGTCTGCAGGTCGGGCGGGATGCCGCGGCCGTCGTCGCTGAAGCGCAGTTCCACCTGCTCCGACCCGCGGCGGCGGACCTTGACGGTCAGCTTGCCGCTCTGCCCCGGCTCGTAGCCGTGCAGCATGGAGTTCATGGCGAGGTTGGTGAGCAACTGGCCCAGCGCGCCGGGATAGCCTTCCACGTCCAGGTCGTCCGGGCATTCGACGCTGGCCTTCAGGCCGGCCTTGCGCAGGCTGACCGACAGGCTCTGCATCACCTCTTCCAGGTAGGGGCCAAGGGGGAAGCGGCGGTGGTCCTCGCTGGCCTGGTCGACGGCCACCTGCTTGAAGCTGTGCACCAGCTTGGCGGCGCGGTCGAGGTTGGCCTGCACGCTCTGCGTCACCTCGGTGGCGGTCGCCAGATACTCCTCGAAATCGGCGCGGCGCATCTGGCCGTCCTTGAAGCTCTTCGACAGCTCGTTCGTGCGGTCGGCGAGCAGCGAACTGGCGGTCACCGCCACGCCCAGCGGCGAGTTGATCTCGTGCGCCACGCCGGCCACCAGGGAGCCCAGCGCCACCATCTTCTCCGCCTGCACCAGATGGCTCTGCGCCGTGCGCAGGTCGTCCACCAGATGGTCCAGCCGCTCGACCGAGCGGAAGATGGTGTCCATCTCGCTGGTGCTGGCGGGGGGCAGGTGCACGTCGTGGGCGCCGGCGCCGATGCGTTCCAGCGCGTCGGCGGCCAGCAGCACCGGGCGCACCACGTGGCGGCGCGCCATCCACACGGTGGCGCCCAGCAGCGCCAGCATGCCGATGAATCCGGCCAGCACCACCGACGACACCCACTGCGCCGTGTCCTGGATGGCGGCGAAGCGGCCGGCGGTCAGGCTGGCCACGTCCACCGACAGGCGGTCGGCGGTGGCGTCCAGCGCCACCAGCATCTCGTGCCAGGTGTTGGCGGCCTTGCGGTTGAGGTCCGTCGCCTCCTGCCGGGCGGAGGTCGCGGCGGTGGGGGTGACGGCGGCCACGGCCTCCTGCCGGCGGCGTTCCGCCTCGTCCTTCAGGGTGCTGGCCTGGCGCAGCACGTCGAACGCCTCGGACACCTGAAGGCGCAGCGCGCTGTCGAAATGGAAGCCGGGGTGGAAGGCCAGCGCCTGCGCCGCCAGCAGCGCCTGTCGGCGCTGCCACGCGTCGTCCGACGCGATGACGACCGCGCCGTAGCGCTTGAACCGCTCCAGGTTCACCGCGGCGCGCTGGCGTTCCAGGATCAGCGGGGCGACGCGGTCCTTGCTGTCCTCCGCCACCTGCTCCATGGAGCGCTGCTCCAGCGCGATCACCAGGAACAGGGCGCCGACCAGCAGCAGCACCGCCGCGCTGGCGGCCACGATGACCGGGCCGAGACGCGCCCCGCGCGCCATGGGGCGGCGCGACTGGGCGGCGGCTGCGGTCTGGTCCTCGCGGGGCACGGCGGCTGCGGTCACGGGTGGTGGTCCGGCGGTCTTGGCTCAGTATACATCGAAGGGGAAGTAGCGGCGGTTGACGTCCTGGTACGAGCCGTCGACCCGGATGGCGCCGATCGCCTCGTCGACGATGGCCTTCAGGTCGCTGCGGCCCTTGGGCATGACGATGTGCACGGTGCCGCCCAGCCCATCCTCGGCGATGGGCGTGCCGACGGTGGAGAAGCGCTTGCCGTCGTCCGACAGCAGGAAGCCGAAGGCCGCCAGCGTCGGCACCAGCCCGTAGTCGGCCTTGCGGGTGCGCAGCGCCTCCCACAGCTCCTCCAGGTCGGTGACGGGGACGAGCTGGGCCATCTCGCGTTCGAAGCGGCGCACGTAGGAGAACTGGCGCGACGTCTGGATGGCCGCGACCTTCGCGCCGCGGATCGCCTCCAGGCCCGGCGTGTTGGCGGCCTCCACCGGGCCGATGAAGCTGGAGCTGGATCGCCAGTAGGGGGCGGAGTAGGTGAGCTTCGCCTCCCGCTCCGGCGTGCGCAGGAAGTTCGCGAGACCGAAGTCGTAGCGGCCGGCCGACACGTCGTCGGTGATCGCCTGGAAGGGGATCTCCTCGAAGCTGCACGCCGCCTTCATGGCGCGGCAGGCCTCGCGCATGATCTCGACGTTGAAGCCGGTGAGCGTGCCGTCGGGACCGCGGTAGCTGAACGGCGGCGTCGCCTCCATCACCGCGACCTTGTAGGCGCGCCCCTGTGCCATCGCGGCCGTGCTGGACGCGGCCATGCCGGACAGGGCGAGGACGAACAGCAGGACCAGCGCGGCCGCCGGCCGCAGGCCGCCGTCAATAAACGCGGAACGGGAAATAGCGCGAGCTGATGGCATCGTATCGACCGTTGAGCAGGATGGTCCTGAGGGCTTGGTTGACGCGGTCGCGCAGCGCTTCGCGGCCGAAGGGCAGGGCGATGGCGACGTCGCCGCCAAGGCCGTTCTCGGTGATGGGATCGCCGACGAACTCCAGCCCGTGCCGCTCTTCCGAGGACAGCAGGAGCAGCGCCGAGATCGTGGCGATCAGCGCCATGTCGGCCTCGCCCCGGCGGACGGCGTCCAGGACCTCGCCTTCGGTGGCATAGCCGGCGACGCTGGCGCGCTCGCCCATGCGGTCGCGCAGGAAGGCCTGCTGGCGGCTGCCGGCCAGGGTGGCGACGCGCTTTCCCGCACCCGCCTCGATGAGCGGCCGCTGGATCTCGCCGGTGCGGGCCACGAATGTGGAGCTGGAGCGCCAGTAGCGGTCGGTGAACAGGAAGGCGCGCTCGCGCTCGGGCGTGCGCAGGACGCTGGCGACGACGAAGTCCAGGTCGCGGCGCGTGGCCAGCCGGTCCATGAGCTGGTTGAAGGGCTGCATGGCGATGTCGCAGGGCACCGCCATCTCCTCGCACAGCGCGCGGGCGATGTCGACGTTGAAGCCGGTGAGCCGGCCGTCGTGGCCGACGGCGCCGAAGCCGACGGCCGGCGCCACGGCGACGCGGAGGGGCTCCGCCGCCCGCGCTTCCCCAACGGCCAGGGCGAGGATCCCCGCGACCAAGGCTCCCATGACCGGGACAAAGCCGATCCGCCACCGCCTCCCGCGCCAAAGGCCCCCGCGCATATCCCCCCCGTTCCCGCTCAGGCCCCTACAGGAAAGAGGGGAAATCGCCCCGCGTCAATGCGGCAACTCGCCGGTTGGGAAATATGTAACCTGGGACACCGCTTGAAGGTTGTGTTTTTTCGGGGATGAAACCATTGATGGTGCGCGGGCTTGCCCTCAGCCCTTCGGCCCGTGCAGCAGCGGCGCGACCCAGCGTGCGAGGAAGGGATCCTCCGGCCCGGACGCCAGCGCCGGGCGGGTGGCCAGCAGCAGCTGGAGCAGCGCCGTGTGCAGGCCGGTGCAGCGGCGCAGGTCCACCGCCGGGCCTTTCTCGGCCAGCAGCCAGTCGTTGAGCGGCAGCGCCTCCTCCACCGTGCAGTCGCCCTCGAAATGGGCCAGCGAGGCGTCGAAGCGGATGGGCATCACAGCAGCTCCCGAAGGTTGATCACCGGCAGCAGCCGGCCGTCGCCCAGCTCCGCCGTGCCGCTGTAGCCGCGCAGGCCCGCCAGCACGCCGGATAGCGGCTTCAGCACCACCTCGGCCCGCTCGCGCACGCCGTCGACGGCGAGGCCGACCGGCTCGCGATCGATGCGCAGCACCAGGACGGTCTCGATGTCGCCGGAGCGCCGGTCCGCCGCGGGGGGCAGGTCCAGCAGGCGGTGCAGGCGGAACAGCGGCACCACCGCGCCGCGCAGGGCGAAGCTCTCGGCGTGCTTGACCCGGCGCACCTCGGCCGCCGGCACGCGCGCCACCTCGGCCACGGCGCCGGTGGGGACGCCGAACTGCGCGCCGCCGGCCGCCACCACCATGATCGGCGTGATGACCATGGTCAGCGGCAGCGTCAGCCGCACGCGGGTGCCGGTGCCGGGGGTGGAGGCGATTGCGATGCGGCCGCCGGCCGATTCGACGGCGGTGCGCACCGCATCCATGCCCACGCCGCGGCCGGACACGTCGGTGACGGCGGACGCCGTGCTGACGCCGGGCAGGAAGACCAGGGCCAGCGCCTCCTCCTCCGACAGGGAGGCGGCGCGGGCGGGATCGACGGCGCCGTTCGCCACCGCCTTGCGGCGCACGCGCCCGGCGTCGATGCCGGCGCCGTCGTCGGCGACCTCGACGATCACACTGTCGCGTTCCTGCCGCGCCTCGACGCGGATGGTGCCGGCCTCCGGCTTGCCGGCGGCGCGGCGCGCGTCCGGCGCCTCGATGCCGTGGTCGAGGGCGTTGCGCACGAGGTGGATCAGCGGCTCGCCCAGCACGGCCAGCACGTCCTTGTCGGCCTCCGTCCGCTCGCCGGAGAGCTGCAGGTCGGCCTGCTTGCCCAGCCGCTGCGCCAGATCGCGCACCAGACGGGGCAGCGGCTGGAACACCTGGGCCAGCGGCAGCATGCGCAGGCCCAGCACGGCGTCCTGCAGGGCGTCGGTCAGCGAATCGATGGCGTCGTAGGCGTCGCGCAGGTGGCGGGCCGGGGCGGTGCCGCCGGACAGATCCTCCGTCTCGCGGATCACGAAGGGCAGGCGGTTCTTCGCCACCACCAGTTCGCCCACCAGCGCCATCAGGCGGTCGATGCGCTCCGGCTCGACGCGCAGCGCGCGGCGGGCGGCGCGGGAGTCGGCGGCTGGCGCGTTCGGGAACGGCGCGGCCAGGAGCGGTTCGGCGGGTGCGAAGCCGGCGAGCAGCGTCGCCAGATGGTCGGCGAGCGGTCCGGGGCGGCCGGCGGCGCGCGCCGTGGCGGCGGCGGTCGCCACGGCCTCCACCTCCCCGCTGCGGCCGATGGCCGCCAGCACGCCGGCGGCGGTGCGCGCGGCGGCGGCGATGCGCCCGTCCATCTCGGCCGGGCCGGCGTCCATGCCCAGCGCCCGGCGCTGCTCGCGCAGGATCGCCTCGGCCATCGCCAGGGCACCTTCGGGGGGCGGGGGCGCCACCGGGGTGGGGGCCGGTTCCGGGGCGGCGGGAGGAGCCGCGGGCGGCAGGGCGGCGAAGCGCACCTGATCGGGCGCGGTGCGGAAGACGGGGGCGATGTCGGCCTGGGGTGCGGCGCTCAGCGCGCGGAAGCGCAGGACGCAGCGGTAGGGATCGAAGCCGGCAAGGCCGGCCGGCCAGGGGGTGGTGGGCTCAATGCGCAGCCACACCAGTTCGGGAATGCGCCGCACCAGCGCCAGCGGGTCGTCGCCGTTGAAGAAGCACTCCGGGTCGGGGTCGTAGGCGACGGCGGTCAGCGGGCGGGCGTCCGCGACGCCGGTGCCGTCCAGCCAGTCGAAACCGGGCGGGCGGGCGGCGGGTGTCTCTTCGGCGGTGCCGGTCGCGCCGGACAGTGCCGCGGCCAGCCGGCGGCCCTGCGCGTCGGCGTCGGCGGGCAGCGCCTCGGTCGCCTCGATGGCGTCGATCCAGCGGCTGCACTGGTCCAGCACGGCCAGCAGGCGGTCGACCAGTTCCGGCGTCGCGCGGGCGCGACCGTCGCGTACGGCGTCCAGCAGGTCTTCGGCCGCATGGACGAGGCGGGTGAAGGCCGGCCAGTCGAACAGGCCGGTGGCGCCCTTCAGCGTGTGGAAGGCGCGGAACACCTCGTTCACCGCGTCGCGGTCGCCGACGTCCTTCTCCAGGCGCAGCAGGCCGGCGCCGGCCGCCTCCACCAGCTCGCGCGATTCGACGAGGAACTGCTCGAACAGGCTGCTCATGCCGCACCTCTTCCGCCGACAGGACGGCCGGTCAGCAGGCGGGCCGAGAGCGCCAGCGCGTCGGGCTTCACCGGCTTGACCAGGTACCAGTTGGCCCCGGCGCCCAGCGCGCGCGCGTGGTCGGCCTCCTTGGCCTCGGTGGTGATCATCAGGGCCGGGATGGCGGCCAGCTCCGGCTCCCGCCGGACGGCGCGGAGCAGGGTGTAGCCGTCCATCTTCGGCATGTTGACGTCGACGATCAGCAGGTCGGGCGGGGAGGCCAGCGCGCGTTCCAGCCCGTCCAGGCCGTTCACCGCCTCCTCCACCGCGAAGCCGTCGGCTTCCAGGATCTGGCGGGTGTAGGCGCGGACGGTCACGGCGTCGTCGACGACCAGAACGCGTGTGCGGGAGGGTTCGTTGTTCATGGGCGGGCTCCGCCGGTCTCACGCGGCTTCTGGTAGATGATGGCGTCCGGGAACTTGCGCGGCACGAACAGCGAGGACATGCGGCTCATGCTTTCCGAATGGCCGAGGAAGACGAAGCCGCCGGGCACCAGCGCTTCGTAGAACATGGCCGAGGCTTCCCGCCGCCCGATGTCGTCGAAGTATATCAGAAGGTTGCGGCAGAAGATGACGTCGAACAAGGGGATGGCGCGCGTGGCGTCCGGATCGACGAGGTTGACGTGCGAGAAGTCGATGGAGGCGCGCAGGTCGTCGATGATCCGCCAGCGCCCCGGCCCGGCCGGCGTGAAGTACTTCGCCACCAGGGCCGGCGGCAGGTACTGGAGCGAGCGCGCCTCGTAGATCCCCTCGCGGGCGCGGGCCAGCACGCGGGAGTCGATGTCGGAGGCGTGCAGCTCGATCTCGTAATCGTCGGCCTTGTTCCAGTATTCCAGCAGCGCGATGGCGATGGAGTAGGGCTCCTCGCCGGTCGAGCAGCCGGCCGACCAGATGCGGATGCGCTCGCCCTTCGGGCGGTCGCGCACCACCTCGTCCAGCGCCGAGCGCACGAGGCAGTCGAGCTGGTAGCGTTCGCGGAAGAAATAGGTCTCGTTGACGGTGAGCAGGTTGACGAAATGCTGCAGCTCCTCGCCGGACGCCTGGAAGCGCAGCAGGTCCAGGTATTCGCGCGGGCTGGACAGACCCCTGGCCTTCATGCGGTCGGTCAGCCGCCGCTCGACGTAATAGCGCTTGCCCTCGCTGAAGCTGAGGCCGGTTCGCGCGCGCAGGAAGTCGCACAGCCGCTCATAGTCGGCCGGGGAGAGCGGCGCGGGATCGCCGTCGTCGGGCGGGCTCCGGTTCACGCGCCCGCCTGGAACCGGCGGTGCGCCGCGTCGACGGAGAAGGCGACCACCGGGTCGTCGGGGAAGCGGTCGCGCAGCCGCTCCAGGATGGGCAGCACGTCCGGCCGGCCGGTCTCCACCAGCCCCTCCAACGCCGCGAGGCAGACGTTGACGTGGGGGTCGCGCTCCACGGCGCGCGCCAGCCAGTCCATGCGGCTGGCGTGCGCCAGGCGTGCTGCGAGCTGCACCGTGAAGATGCGCACGTCGGAATCCGGGTCGTCGAGGAACGCCTCGACGTGCGGGGCGACGGTGTCGGGGGGCATCTGCTGCACCGTCTCGATGACGGCGTTGCGCAGGGCCGCGTCCTCGCTGGCGAGGTAGGGGAACAGGCCGGCGGCGGCATCCGCCGTGCCGATGCGGACCAGCGCGGTGAGGATCGCCTCGCGCACGCTGGCGTCGGTCTCGTGGGCGAGGCGGGCGCACAGCGCCGGCGCGGCGTCCGGCTGGCCGGCCAGGGCCTGCGCGGCGCGGCGGCGCGCGGCGGGGGCGTCGTCGTCCAGCCGGGGCGGCCGGGCGGGTTCCGGCGAGGGGGGCGGGGTGGGGGTGGACTTGATCAGGGGCATGGGGGGTCCTCTCGATGGGGGACGCTTGCCCCCTCCCTAACCCTCCCCCGCTGTGCGGTGGAGGGGACTGCCGCCGGGCGCCGACAAACCCTCCACCTCGAAGAGGGGGAGGGTGCCCGGAGCGAAGCGGAGGGCGGGAGGGGGCAGCCGCGGCGCATCCTCATCCCTTTCCTGCGGGTATCCACCGCGCCAGTTGCGCCGCGATCTGTTCGGCCGGCAGCACGGCGTCGGCGCCGCCCAGGCGGACCAGTTCGCCGGGCATGCCGAAGACGACGGCGCTCTCCTCGGACTCGGCGATGGTCCGGCCGCCGCGGCCGTGCAGATCGGCCATGGTCGCGGCACCGTCGTTGCCCATGCCGGTCAGCAGCACGCCCACCAGCCGCGCCGGGTCAACGTGCTGGAGGGCGCTCGCCACGAGGCGGTCGACGTTGGGGTGCCAGGGGCGGCCGGGATCGGAGGGGACGGGCATCACCATCAGCCGGCCGCCGCGCACCGTCAGCACCGCGTCGGCGCCGCCGCGCGCGATGATGATGGTGCCGGACTCCAGCGCCATCGGCTGCGCCGCCTCCACCACGCGCAGGGCGCACACCTGGTCGAGCCGGCGGGCCAGCGTCGCGGTGAAGGACGGCGGCATGTGCTGCGCCACCACCACCGGCCAGGGGAAGCCGGCGGGCAGCAGGGGCAGGATCTCCTCCAGCGTGCTGGGGCCGCCGGTGGACACGCCCATCAGCACGACGCCGGGGCCGGCCGGCAACGGCTCGGCGAGTGGCGGTTCGGCCGGGGAGGGCGCGGTGGGCGGAGTGGTGGCGGGGGGCAACTCCGCGTCACCGATGATGCGGGCGCGGGTCAGGGCGATGCGTTCGCGCAGGTTGCGCGCGCGGCGCAGGCGGGCGCCGGCCGCCGCGCGCACCTTCTCGACCAGCTCCCGCCGGATGCCGGACACCGCCCTGGAGCCGATGCCCGGCTTGTGCACCACGTCCACCGCGCCCAGGCGCAGCGCCTTCATGGTTTCCTCCGCCCCCTGCTGGGTGAGGGCGGACACCATGACGACGGGCCGCGGGTTCTCCACCATGATGCGTTCCAGGCAGGCGAGCCCGTCCATCTCCGGCATGGTGACGTCCAGGGTCACCACGTCGGGCGCGAAGCTGGCGAGCAACTCCAGCGCCTCCGCCCCGGTGCGGGCGGTGGCGACCTCGATGTCGGGCTCGGCCGTCAGCAGCTCGGTCAGCTGCCGGCGCATCAGCGCGGAATCGTCGACCACCAGGACTTTCACGGCCACACCTTTAAGGATTCGGGGCCGCTCATGCGGTTTCCAGGAGCGCGGCGAGCTGGTCCAGGTCGAACAGCGCGTCGGTTTCCAGGAGCAGGATCATCCGCGCCTGCCCGCCGGAATCGAGGTGCGCCACGCGATTGATGAGCTGGCGCTGCGCCTCCGACACCGCCGGGGCCGGTTCGATGGCGGCCGACGGCACGCGCACCACGCCGGACACGGCGTCGACGATCAGCCCGACGCGCGCGTCGCGCAGGATGGTGACGACGATGCGCTGCCGCTCCGCCCCGGCGGCGGGCAGGCGCAGCACGCGGCGCAGGTCCACCGCCGGCAGGGCGCCGCCGCGCAGGTTGGCGAGTCCGGCCACGAACTCCGGCGCCTTGGGCAGCGGGGTCAGGTCGTCCGGCCGGCGCAGCACCTCCTGCACCGCCGCCACGGGCAGGCCGTATTCGGCCCCGCCCAGGCGGAAGACGACGAACGGCTCCGTCGCGGCGGTTCCGGTGTGATCGGCGGTGGCGTCCGGCGTCATGGCGCCCTCCCCCTTGGTGCCCTGCTGGCTGGCGAACGCCGCGGCCAGCGCGGCGGTGTGGGTGAGCAGCCGTTCGGCCGAAAGCACGGACACCAGCCGCCGTCCCTGGTCCAGCCGGACGATGCCCGACAGATCCTCGAACTCCGCCTCGCGGGCGAGGATCGCCGGCACCGGGCCGACGGCGGCGGGGTCGACGCGCAGGATCTCGCGCACCGCGTCCACCACGAGGCCGACGCGCTCTCCCTCAACTGCGGCCCCCTCTCCCGTGGCCCCCTCGATCCTGGTGACGACGACGCGCGGGTGGGATGGGGCGGCGCCGTCCAGCCCGAACAGCGCGCGCAGGTCGAGGAGCGGCACCAGCTCGTTCCGGATGGCGGCGACGCCCAGCAGGTGGGCGCGCGCCTTCGGCATGCGGGCGATGGCGTCGGGCACGGGGACGATGCGTTCGACGTGCGCGATGGGCAGCGCGAATTCCTGCCCGGCCACGTCGAAGGAGACGAGCACCGTGCGCTCCGCCGCCATCTCGGCGGCAATGGCGGCGGCGGTGGCGGCGGCGCCGGTGTCCAGCAGGCCGGCGGCGGGGGCGAGCGGGCGGGCGAGGCCGGCGAACTGCCGGTCGATCAGCGCCCCGGCGGCGAGCATCAGGGCGGCCACCCCGCCGCCGGCGTCGCGCACGGCGCCGGCCAGGACGGCGGCATCCAGGTCGCCCGCGCCATCGTCCGGCGCGGAGGCGTCGATGCGCGAGGCTTCCACCGCCAGCACGCCGTCCACCCGGTCGACCGCGAGGCCGACCGGGTGGCCGCGATGGCCGACCACCACCACGCGCCCGGCGCCGTCCCCTTCGCCGTCCATTTCGCCGCCCGCCTGTCCGAGCACGCGGCGCAGGCTGATCACCGGCAGCACGGCGCCGCGGCGGCGCGCCAGCCCTTCCAGGCTGGGCGGGCTGAGCGGGATACGCACCACCTCGGGCCGGCGGATGATCTCCTCCGCCTCGGTCAGCGGCAGCGCGAAGCGCGTGGCGCCGACGCGGAAGGCGACCAGACGGCGGACCGGGCCGCCGGCTGCCATGCCGCCGCGTGCGGTATCGGGCGGGGCGTCGGGCGGGGCCGCCGCCGTCCCCTTGCCCCTGCGGCGCGTCGGGCGGGCCGTCATACGGCCGCACCCAGCAGCTCGTCGGCCATCTGGGCGATCTCCTCGACGGCGGCGGCCAGTTCCTCGGCACCCTTGGCCTGCTCGCGCGCGGCCTTCACCGCCTCCCCGGCGGCGGTGCTGGCCTCGGAGGCGCCGCCGGCAATCTGCTCCACGGCCTTCTGCGTCTCCTGCACGGCGCGCAGCACCTCGCCGGAGGTTTCCAGGATCTCGGTGTTGCCGGCGGCGACGACCTCCAGCTCCGCCGCGGCGGCCAGCAGGCTGTCGGCGAACTCCTGGTGGCGGCCGGCCTCGCGCGCGGCGGAGGTGGCGATGTCCTCGATGTCGCGACGCACGCGGGCGATCTGGTCCTGGATGCCCTTGACGATGTCCTTGGCGCGCTCGGCGTTGTCGGCGGCGTCCTGCGCCAGGTTGCGGATGTCCGTGGAGACCACGGTGAAGCCGCGGCCGAACTCGCCGGCCCGCGCCGCCTCGACCGAACCGGTGACCGCCAGCATGTTGGTCTGGATGGCGATGACGCCGATGGCGTCGATGGTCTTCTCGATGCGGCGGTTCACCTGCTCCAGCGCGGCGATCTGGTCGATGCCGCGGCGCCCGGCCTCGACCGACAGCAGGACGCCGGCCGCCAGCCGGCCGACCGCGTCGCGGGTGTCCTGCAGCAGGGCGCCCATGGCGCTGGTGCGCTCCCCGGCCGAGGCGGCGCGGTCCAGGCTCAGCTTGGCGCTCGCGCCGATCTGCGCCACGGCGGAGGCCGACTGCTGGGTGGCGGCGCTCTGCGTCTCCGTGGCGCGGGAGATCTGGGTGATGGCGATGGTGATCTGGGCGGCGGCGCGGTTGATCTCCTCGATGGCGGCCGACAGCTCCTCGGCGGCGGAGGCCACCTCCTCGGCGGTGCGGCGGATGTC
>NZ_DASPMG010000210.1:0-16915 GCF_035627195.1 Azospirillum sp. | reverse complement strand
TATCTGGTGATGGCGGCGTGGCTGGCCTACCTGAAGTCGCGCCTGCTGATCCCCGAGCCGGAGGAGGACGAGCCGTCCGGCCAGGAAATGGCCGAGGCGCTGGCCTTCCAGCTGCGCCGGCTGGAGGCGATGAAGGAGGCCTCGGCCAAGCTGATGGCCCGGCCGCGCGTGGGCATCGACACGTTCGCCCGAGGTGCTCCGGAAGACATCGACATCCTGCGCAAGTCGGTGTTCCAGGTGACGCTGTACGACCTGCTGAAGGCCTATGGCGAGCACAAGCGGCGCAAGGAGACCTCCGTGCTGCACGTGGAGCCGATGCGGCTCTACTCCATCGAGGACGCGGTGCAGCGGCTGTCCGAACTGCTCGGCCGCATGCCGGACTGGGCGACGCTGCAGAGTTTCCTGCCGCACGAGGCGCAAGGCACGCTGATGGGCCGCTCGGCGCTGGCCGCGCATTTCGCGGCGACGCTGGAACTGGCCAAGGCGGGGCAGGTGGAACTGCGCCAGGACGGCGTCTTCGCGCCGATCTGGGTGCGCCGCGCCCGCCCGAGGGACGAGGGGCCGAGAGACGCAGGCCCGAAGGAAAACGGATGATCGAAGAGGTCAAGAATTCCGAGGAGGTCGAGGCGCGGGTGCAGAACCTGCGCCTGCTGGAGGCGCTGCTGTTCGCCTCCGCCGACCCGCTGGACGAGGAGACGCTGGCCGGGCGCCTGGGCGCCGGGGCGAACGTCGCGGCGTTGCTGGACGACCTGCGCCGGCACTACGCGCCGCGCGGCGTGAACCTCGTGCGCACGGGGGCCGGCTGGGCCTTCCGCACCGCCATCGATCTGGCGCCGATGCTGCGCCAGGAGGAGGAGGTCTCGCGCAAGCTGTCGCGCGCGGCCATCGAGACGATGGCCATCATCGCCTACCACCAGCCGGTGACGCGGGCGGAGATCGAGCAGATCCGCGGTGTCGCGACCAGCAAGGGCACCCTGGACATCCTGATGGAGCACGGCTGGATCCGGCCGGGGCGGCGGCGCGAGACGCCGGGCCGGCCGCTGACCTGGATCACCACCGACCACTTCCTCGACCACTTCGGCCTCGAATCGCTGCGCGACCTGCCGGGGGTGGAGGAACTGCGCGCCGCCGGCCTGCTCGATTCGCGGCCGGTGCTGTACGGCGTGGGTGCTGCCAGCGGCGAAGCCGACCTGCCGGTGGCCGAAGAGCGCGGGGATCCTGAGGATTAGCGATTTTTGATGGAGGGGTCTACGCACTTTCCGTCAGAATACCTACCTGATTCGTAAGGCATCCCGGCCGGGCGACGTTGCGCCGGGGATGCGCTTTCTGCCATAGTGCCGGCCCGCACAGGGTGGCCTCCGCTCAGGAAAAGGGTGTCATGGGAAGCTTCAGTATTTGGCATTGGCTTGTGGTTCTGGTCATCGTCCTGCTGCTGTTCGGCGCCGGAAAGCTGCCGAAGGTGGCGGGTGACCTCGCCAAGGGCATCAAGAACTTCAAGGCCGGCCTGAAGGACGAGGACGAGCAGACGACGGCGCAGGGCGCCGACGCCAAGGTCCTGCCGAACCAGCCCGCCCCGCCGCCGGCCGCCGGCACGACGGTGAAGAAGGACGAGGCGGCCCGCACCTGACGGGACCGTGTCCCGCGCCGCGCCGGCATCCCGCCCCGGGGTGCCCCGGCGCGGCGCCGTGAGACTTGAGGACGCATGTTCGACATCGGCTGGTCGGAAATAATGGTCATCGCCGTGGTGGCCCTGGTCATCATCGGCCCCAAGGACCTGCCCTCCGCCATCTACACCCTCGGCAAGTGGGTGCGGAAGGCGCGCTTCGTGGCGCGCGACTTCCAGACCCACATCGACGATATGATGCGCGAGGCGGAGCTGGACGAGCTGAAGAAGCAGGCGCTGAAGGCGCGCGACCTCAACATCGCCCGCGAGGTCGAGAAGACGATCGACCCGACCGGCGACGTGAAGGCGGCGTTCGAGCTGCCGCCGGAGGCCAGCGGCGTCGCCGGCTACCACGGCAGCCCGCCGGAAGAGGAACAGCCCCGGCCCGCCACCGAACCGCCGGTGACGCTGCCCGCCGGAACGACACCGTCCGCCGCCGCGCCGGAGCCCGAGAAGGCGCCGGAGCCGGCCACCGCCGCGGCTTCCCCGCCGCCCGCCACACCTGACAAGACCGTGTGACCGCCGTGGCTACGGAAAACCCGACCGAAATTCCGGACGATCTCGACGACAGCAAGATGCCGCTGATCGATCATCTGATCGAACTGCGCAACCGGCTGATGTATTCCGTGGGAGCGCTGCTGATCGCGTTCCTGCTGTGCTACATGGTTTCGGACAAGATCTACAATTTCCTGGTGCAGCCGCTCGCCGATCTGCTGGCGGGGCAGGGGCGCCGGATGATCTACACCGGCCTGACGGAGGCGTTCTTCACCTACATCAAGGTGGCGTTCTGGGCCGGCTGCTTCCTGGCCTTCCCGGTCATCGCCAGCCAGATCTGGATGTTCGTGGCGCCCGGCCTGTACAAGCACGAGCGCAAGGCCTTTCTGCCCTTTCTGGCGGCGACGCCGTTCCTGTTCTTCCTGGGCGGGGCAATGGTCTACTACCTCGTCTTCCCGATGGCGTGGCAGTTCTTCCTGGGCTTCGAGTTCCACCCGGCCACCGAGGGCGAACTGCCCATCGAGTTCGAGGCGCGCGTCGGCGAGTACCTGTCGCTGGTGATGGCGCTGATCTTCGCCTTCGGCATCGCCTTCCAGCTGCCGGTGCTGCTGACCCTGCTGATCCGCGCCGGCCTGCTGACCACGACGACGCTTCGGGAAAAGCGCCGCTACGCGATCGTCTTCGTCTTCATCGCCGCCGCCATCCTGACGCCGCCCGACGTGATCAGCCAGGTCAGCCTCGCCATCCCGATGCTGATGCTCTACGAGATTTCCATCTGGATCGGCATCTCCATGGAAAAGAAGCGCGCCCAGAGCGAAGCGGCGGAAACGTAAGACCTGAAGCGTAAGGGCCGTCAGGCGGGAACGAGCCCGGCAGCGACGACGCGGTCGCGGCCCGTGGCCTTGGCGCGGTAGAGCGCCCGGTCGGCCTCCGCCAGCATCTCGTCGAAGGTGTGCGGGGCGTCCTGCGTGTCGGCGGCGCCGATGCTGACGCTGGTGGAGATCACGTTGCCTTCGTGCTCCACCAGCAGGTCGCGCAGCGTCACGCGCAGGCGCTCGGCCACGATCAGCGCGCCGTCCATGCGCGTGCCGGGCAGCAGCACGCAGAACTCCTCCCCGCCGTAGCGGCCGAAGACGTCGCCCTGGCGCAGTTCGGCGGTGACGGCGGCGGTGAAGGCGCGCAGCACGGTGTCGCCGGCCTGATGGCCGAAGCTGTCGTTGATGCGCTTGAAATGGTCGATGTCGATGAGGAGCAGGGCGAACGCCTCGCCGGACCGGTGGGCGCGGGCGAAGGTGCTCTCGGCCAGCGCCAGGAAGGCGCTGCGGTTGAAGATGCCGGTCAGCGAATCGTAGGTGGCCGCCTGTCGGAGGTCGGCCTGCAGCCGTTCCGTCGTCATGACGATGAAGCCGATGCCGAACGCCAGCATCGCCCCGATCGCCTCCAGGAACCCCAGGCTCTGCACCATGCTGGGCGCCAGAAGGTCGGGCAGGGGATTTTCCAGGATGGTGGAGGCGGAGCGCAGGCCGGCGAACGCGGCATGCCCGAGGAACACGAGGCCGACGACCCCGGCCGAGGTGCGCACCGCCCACCGCGCGTTGCGCAGCAGGTCCACGCCGCACAGCAGGCACATGACGCAGACGAAGCCAGTCGCGGTGGCGAGACGTCCGTTGATGCTGCCGGCGGCGATGGATAGGGCGATCAGGGACACGTACACCATCACCAGCGCCACAATCCACGAGCCCGGAACGTGGCTCTTGGTGAAGGAGCGAATCGCCAGATAAATGGAGACGTAGGCACCGACGAACGCCGCGTTGGTCGCCGCCATCGTCCAGAGCGACGGCTCCGGCCCGCGCATCGTGACCAGAAGCACGGCAACCGCCACGAGCACGTCGCAGACGACGGCGTAGCGCAGGGAACGGATGCCGCGGTTGACGTGCCACGTCAGCAGATGGGCCGCCGCCATGACGAGGGCCATCAGCAGCGTAACCACCACGAGTGTCCGGGAATCGAGGATCATCACCCTACCGTGGCGGCTGCATGTGGCCCCGCCGACCGTCGGGGTGGCGGAACATACTCGGGTAAGTAATTAGCACAAATGTTCCCGGGCACAAGGCAAGCGAGGGCGTAGGCGTGGCGGGGGACGGGGCGCTCTGGATTTGTTTGGGGATGCGCACTATAACCGGCCTCCCACCTTTTCCAAAAAATGCCGAACCGCCATGCACGACCTCCGCGCCATCCGTGAGAACCCCGAGGCCTTCGACCGCGGCCTGACCCGCCGGGGGCTGGATCCGCTGTCGTCCGTGGTGCTCGACCTCGACCTGCGGCGGCGCGCGGCGCAGACGCGGCTGCAGGAGATGCTGGCGCGGCGCAACGAGGCGGCGAAGGACATCGGCCTCGCCAAGAAGGAAGGGCGCGACGTGCAGCCCATCCTCGACGAGATGGCGCAGCTCAAGGAGCGGCTGCCGCAGGTCGAGGAGGAGGAGCGCACGCTGGGCGCCGAGTTGGACACCTATCTGGCCTCGCTGCCCAACCTGCCGGCCGACGACGTGCCGGAAGGTCCGGACGAATCGGCCAACGTGGAGATCCGCCGCTGGGGCGAACCCAAGCCGATCGCCAACCCGAAGGAGCATTATGAGCTGGGCGAGAAGCTCGGCCTCATGGACTTCGAGGCGGCGGCCCGCATGTCGGGCGCGCGCTTCACGGTGCTGAAGGGCGGGCTGGCGCGGCTGGAGCGGGCGCTGGCGCAGTTCATGCTGGACCTGCACACGGCCGAGCACGGCTACACCGAAGTGGCGCCGCCGCTGATGGTGCGCGACAACGCGCTGTTCGGCACCGGCCAGCTGCCGAAGTTCGCCGAGGACCTGTTCCGCACCAACTCCGACCACTACCTGATCCCGACGTCGGAGGTGCCGCTGACCAACCTGGTCAACGACCAGATCCTGGACACCGAGGGGCTCCCCTACCGGTTCACCGCGCTCACGCCGTGTTTCCGGGCCGAGGCCGGGTCGGCCGGCAAGGACACGCGCGGCATGATCCGCCAGCACCAGTTCTGGAAGGTCGAGATGGTCTCCATCACGGCCCCGGACCAGTCGGAGGCCGAGCACGAGCGCATGACCCAGTGCGCCGAGACGGTGCTGCAGCGCCTGGGCCTGCCGTACCGCACCATCGTGCTGTGCACCGGCGACATGGGCTTCTCGGCCCGCAAGACCTACGACGTGGAGGTGTGGCTGCCGGGGCAGAACGCCTACCGCGAGATTTCGAGCTGCTCCAACTGCGGCGATTTCCAGGCGCGCCGCATGAAGGCACGCTGCCGTATGAAGGGCGAGAAGCAGACGCAGTTCGTCCACACCCTCAACGGCTCGGGCGTCGCGGTGGGGCGCTGCCTCATCGCCGTGCTGGAGAACTACCAGCAGCCCGACGGCTCGATCCTGGTTCCCGAAGCGCTCCGGCCCTACATGGGAGGGCTGGAGAGGATTGGAATGAATGTTTGAACTTCCGCTGGACCTGTCGAAGACCCGCATCCTCGTCACCAACGACGACGGCATCCACGCCACCGGCCTGACGGTCCTGGAGAAGATCGCCCGGTCGCTCAGCGACGACGTCTGGGTGGTGGCCCCCGAGATGGAGCAGTCGGCGGCCAGCCACTCGCTGACCATCAACCGGCCGCTGCGCCTGCGCAAGCTGGGGGAGAAGCGCTTCACGGTGGACGGCACGCCCACCGACTGCGTGCTGCTGGCGATCAACCACGTGATGAAGGACGCGCGGCCGACGCTGGTGCTGTCCGGCGTCAACCAGGGCTCCAACATCGGCGAGGACGTCACCTATTCCGGCACCATCGCCGCCGCCATGGAGGCGACGCTGCTGGGCGTGCCGGCCGTGGCGCTCAGCCAGCACATCGAGAACGGCGGCCCGGTCAACTGGGCGACGCCGGAGAAGTGGGGCGCCGACGTCATCCGCAAGGCGGTGACGGTGGCGTGGCCGAAGAACGTGCTGCTGAACGTCAACTTCCCGGCGGTGGAGCCGGACAAGGTGACCGGTATCCAGGTGGTGCGCCACGGCAAGCGCAAGATCGGCGACGAGCTGATGGAGCGCGTCGACCCGCGCGGCCGCCCGTATTTCTGGATCGGCACCCTGCGCGGCGAGGCCGACGTGGCGCCGGACACGGACATCCACGTGGTGTTCAACGGCGGCATCGCGGTGACGCCGCTGTTCCTCGACCTCACCCACACCCCGACCGTTCAGACCCTGAGGCAGGCCTTCGCGTGACCGCATGAGCATCGACGCGCGCAAGATCCGTTTGATCATGCAGCTCCGCCGGTCGGGCGTGACCGACACGAAGGTGCTGGGCGTGATCGAGCGGATCCCGCGCGAGATGTTCGTGCCGCCGTCCTTCCACGATCAGGCGTGGGAGGACACGGCCCTGCCCATCGACCTGGGCCAGACCATCAGCCAGCCGCTGATCGTGGCGCTGATGACCCAGGCGCTGGACGTGCACGACCGGCACAAGGTGCTGGAGATCGGCACCGGCTCCGGCTATCAGGCCGCCGTCCTGTCGCGGCTGTGCCGGCGCGTCTACACGGTGGAGCGGCACCGGCCGCTGCTGCACGAGGCCGAGCATCGTTTCCGCACGCTGAAGTTGCACAACATCACCTCGCGCCATGGCGACGGCACGCGCGGCTGGCCGGAGCAGGCACCCTTCGAACGCATCATGGTCACAGCCGCCGGCGGACCCGAACCGCCAAAGGACTTGACGGATCAGCTCTCCATTGGTGGTGTCATGGTCATCCCGTTGGGTGGGGGCTACGGCGAACAGCGCGTGGTCCGCATCCGGCGCACCGAAACCGGTCTCCATCGGGAGGAGCTGTGGCCCGTCCGTTTCGTTCCGCTGCTGTCCGACCAGGACGTGGAGGAGCGCGCGCATCCGTCGTGAGCGCGCGTCTGATCCTCGCCGCCGCGCTCCTGGTGCCCGCCCTGTCGGCCTGCCAGCGCACCGGCCCGCTCGCCCCCGTCACCAACGTCGGACAGATTCCGGAGTCGGCCGGCGGCGCCGTCGTCGTGGCGCGCGGCGACACGCTGTACACGCTGTCGCGCCGCTACAACGTGCCGCTGCGCGACCTGATCGAGGTCAACCGCCTCTCTCCGCCCTACAACCTTGAGCCCGGCCAGCGGCTGGTGCTGCCGGCCTCGCGCCAGTACGTGGTGCAGAAGGGCGACACGCTCTACGGCATCTCGCGCATGTTCAACGTCGAGGTGACGGAGCTGTCGCGGCTCAACAGCCTGTCGGCCCCCTATGCGGTGAAGACCGGCCAGCCCCTGCGCCTGCCGTCCGGCGGCCAGCGCACGTTCGAGACGGCGGAGGCGTCGGGCGCGGCCGAGACGCCGGCCCCGTCCGGCGGCCCGGTGCCGCTGACCGGCCCGCCGCCATCGAAGCCGCCGGTGCGCGGCGGCATCCAGACCAGCGAACTGCCGCCGCCGGGCGCCGCAAGCGCCGCGGGTGTAGCGGCCGGCGCCGCCGCGTCGGTCGCATCCGCCGCGCCGTCGACTGCCGCGTCGGCCGCTGCGTCTGCGTCACCCAAGGTTGCGGCCGTGCCGCTGCCGCCGACGCCGCCCGTGGGCGGCGCCTCGCCGTCCGCGGGGGAGCCGGGCGTGTCCTTCCAGCCGGGCGAGGCGCCCAAGTCGCTGCGCCCGCCGGGCGCAAAGCCCGCGCCGCCGCCCGCCGACAGCATGGCTCCGGTGACCCCCGCCGCCGCACCACCACCCGCCGCCGCGCCGCCGGTCGCGCCGCAGGAGGTCGCCGTCGCGGCGCCGCCCAAGGCCGAGGCCGCGCCGCCCCCACGCGGCGGGGCGCGCTTCCTATGGCCGGTGAAGGGGAAGTTGCTGTCGCCCTTCGGGCCGAAGCCCGACGGCATGCACAACGACGGCGTCAACATCGCGGCCCCCAAGGGTACGCCGGTCATCGCCGCCGACAACGGGGTGGTCGCCTATTCCGGCAACGAGCTGCGCGGATTCGGCAACCTGCTGCTGGTCCGCCACGCCGACGGCTGGATCACCGCCTACGCCCACCTGGACCGCATGGAGGTGGAGCGCGGCGCCAGCGTGAAGCGCGGGCAGGTGATCGGCCGCGTCGGGCAGAGCGGCACCGTGACCAGCCCGCAGCTGCACTTCGAGGTGCGCAAGGGGAGCCACGCCGTGGACCCCCGCGAGCACCTCGACGGCAGCCAGCAGGTCAGCGAAGGGGTTTCCCCAGCCGGCCGGCAAGGTCCTGGATGAACTGCCACGCGACGCGGCCCGACCGGCCGCCGCGCGTCACCGACCACTCGACCGCCTCGGCGTGCAGTTGCTCGACCGGGATGTCGAGATTGAAGTGGCGGGCGTAGGTCTCGATGGTGGCGAAGAACGTCGGCTGGTCGAAGTTGTGGAAGCCCAGCCACAGGCCGAAGCGGTCGGACAGCGACACCTTCTCCTCCACCGCCTCGCTGGCGTGGATGGCGGTGGAGCGCTCGTTCTCGATCATGTCGCGCGACATCAGGTGGCGGCGGTTGGAGGTGGCGTAGAACACCACGTTCTCCGGCCGCCCCTCGACGCCGCCCTCCAGAACGCCCTTCAGCGACTTGTAGTGCTCGTCCCCGGCGTCGAACGACAGGTCGTCGCAGAACAGGATGAAGCGCCGTTCGGACGTCTTCAGCAGCGCCAGCAGGCGGGGCAGGGTGGGGATGTCCTCGCGGTGGATCTCCACCAGCGCCAGGGCGCCGGGGTTCTCGGCCGCCACGGTGGCGTGCACCGCCTTGACGATGGACGACTTGCCGGTGCCGCGGGCACCCCACAGCAGCGCGTTGTTGGCCGGCAGCCCGGCGGCGAAGTGGCGGGTGTTGGCCAGCAGGATGTCGCGCTGGCGCTCGATGCCCTGCAGCAGGTCGATGTCGATGCGGTTCACCACCGGCACGGGGTCCAGCCGGTCGGGGTCGGCGTGCCAGACGAAGGCGTCGGCGGCGGCGAAGTCGACCGGCGGGCGCTTGGGCGGGGCGAGGCGGTCCAGCGCATCGGCGATGCGGGTCAGCAGCGGCAGCAGTTCGGACTCGGACATGGTCGCTCGTGATTCTCGATGGGCGCGGGCAATGGGCGCGGGGGTGCGGAGCGTACTACCGCGCCATGTTGGCGAACAAGGTGCGGTGAACAAGGTGCGGCGCCACGGGAACGCGCGGGCGGCGTTGCGGCGGAACGGCCGCGCCGCTATCGTCTGTTGCGCAAACCAGGGGAAAGGCATGCCGATGTTGTGCGCGACGGACAATGATGTTTCCACGAACGCGAGCGCCGCGCACGTTCTGCGCCGGCTGCACGAGACGCCGGTCGACACCGACCCGTTCCCCCATTGCGTCGTGCCCGGCATCCTGCCCGACGACCTCTACGCCCGCGCCGTCGCCCACTGGCCGGTGACGGAGGAGCTGCGCCTGCTCCAGCTTGGCGACCTGCCGCTGCGCTTCCAGGCGGTCATCGACGACAAGTGGCTGGCCACCCAGCCGCCCGAGCGCGCGGCGGTGTGGCGGGAGGTGCGCGACGCGCTGTTCAACCCGGACGTGGTCGAGCTGATGTCCGACCGCTTCCCGCAGATCCGCGAGAAGCTGAAGTGGACGGGCCGGCCGCCGATGCTCGTCGCCCGCATCATCGAGGACCACGCCGGCCACGCCATGCTGCCGCACACGGACATGGAGGCGACGTTGTTCTCCATGCTCGTCTACATGCCGGAGAACGACGTGCCGGAGGACGGCGGCGCGCCGCAGCTGGGCACGGCGCTCTACCGCCCGCGCGACCCGGAGTTCCGCGGCCGCGGCTTCGACCGCTACCCGCGCGAGGATTTCGAACTGGTGGGCCATGCGCCGTACCGGCCGAACCACCTGCTGACCTATTCGCCGTCCGACCGGTCCTTCCACGGCGTGGAGCCGGTGGCGCCGCCGTGCGTGCGCCGGCTGCTGATCTTCTTCGCCATCATCGATTCCCGGATACCGCGACGCTGACCGGCCCCGGCCCGTTCCCCGGCCTGTTGCCCAGCCTAATCCATTGCATCACCGGCGAGGACCGCTATAGTCGCGGCGTCCAAATGCCCGCCGGCACCGACCAACGATAAGGAGCTCCAGGATGTTCGTCTCCACGGCCTACGCTCAGACCGCCGCGCCTGCGGCGGGCGGCGGCGACATGCTGATTCAATTCGCCCCGCTCATCCTCATCTTCGTCGTCTTCTACTTCCTGCTGATCCGTCCGCAGCAGAAGAAGATGAAGGAGCACAAGGCGATGCTGGAAGCGCTGCGGCGCGGTGACCGCGTGGTCACCGGCGGCGGCATCATCGGCACCGTCGTGAAGGTCGACACCGGCGACGAGGTGGTGGTCGAGATCGCCGAGGGCGTGCGCGTGCGCTGCCTGCGCTCCACCATCAATCTGGTGCTGGCCAAGACCGAGCCGGCCAAGGGCGAGACGGGCGAGAAGCCGGCCGCCTGAGCCGGCCGGCCAGACAGGGAGTAGAGGGGGCCGTCCGTCCGGGCGGCCCGGTTCGCTATAGGGACGGCGTTCGAGCATGCTGTATTTCGCGCGGTGGAAGATCACCCTCATCCTGGCCGTCTGCGTGGCCGGGGTGCTCCTGAGCCTGCCGAACTTCCTGAGCCGGGAGACGCTGTCGGCGCTGCCGCAATGGTACGCGCAGAACCGCGTCAGCCTCGGCCTCGACCTGCGCGGCGGGTCGCACCTGCTGCTCGAAGTGGACATGAGCGCGGTCATCCGCGACCGCGTCGAGACCCTCGTCGATTCCACGCGCACGCAGCTGCGCCAGGCCAACATCGGCTACACCGGCCTGACGCCGGGCGACCGCTCGGTCACCGTGCAGGTCCGCGATCCCAACCAGGTCGAGGAGGCGGTGCGCCAGCTCCGCCAGCTCGCCGTGCGGGTGGGCAGCGGGGCGCTGGGCGGCGGCGTGCCGGACCTGGACGTCGGCGCGTCGGGCTCCACGGTGACGGCGACGCTGTCCGATCAGGCGCTGCGCGACCGCGCCACCCAGGCGGTGGAGCAGTCCATCGAGATCGTCCGCCGCCGCATCGACGAGACGGGCGTCGCCGAGCCGATCATCGCCCGCCAGGGCACCGACCGCATCCTGGTCCAGCTGCCCGGCGTCGAGGATCCCGACCGCATCAAGCGGCTGCTGGGCACCACCGCCAAGATGACCTTCCGTCTGGTCGACCCGAACGCCGACCCGACCGTCGGCCGCGCCCCTCCGGGCTCCGAGATCCTGCCCAGCACCGAGGGCGGCCGGGGTCAGCAGAGCTATGTCATCCGCCGCAAGGTGGAGGTCGACGGCGCCAACCTGACCAACGCCCAGGCCTCCATGAACTCGCAGACGGCCGAGTGGATCGTCAATTTCGAGTTCGACAGCGTCGGTGCCCGCCGCTTCGCCGAGGTGACCAAGGCCAACGTCGGCCGGCCGTTCGCCATCGTGCTGGACAACAAGGTGATCAGCGCGCCCGTCATCCGCGAGCCGATCACCGGTGGCCGCGGCCAGATCAGCGGCAACTTCACCGCGCAGTCGGCCAACGACCTCGCCGTGCTGCTGCGCGCCGGCGCCCTGCCAGCGCCGCTGCGGGTGATCGAGGAGCGCACCGTCGGCCCCGACCTGGGCGCCGATTCGATCCGCGCCGGCCTGATCTCGGTCGCCGTCGGCTTCGTGCTGGTGTGCGTCTACATGATCGCGTCGTACGGACTGTTCGGCATCTTCGCCTGTCTGGCGCTGCTGGTGAACGTCGTGCTGACGCTGGCGGCGCTGTCGGTCCTGCAGGCCACGCTGACGCTGCCGGGCATCGCCGGCGTGCTGCTGACGCTGGGCCTGTCGGTGGACGCCAACATCCTGATCAACGAACGCATCCGCGAGGAAGCCAAGAAGGGCCGCACCGTCTTCGCCTCCATGGAGGCCGGCTACCACCGCGCCTACAGCACCATCGTCGACGCCAACCTGACCACCGTCATCAAGATGGCGCTGCTGTTCATCTTCGGCGTCGGCACGGTGAAGGGCTTCGCCGTGACGATCACCTTCGGCATCCTCACCTCGATGTTCACCGCAACCGTGCTGGTCCGCCTGATGATGGTGGTCTGGCTGCGCCGGACGAAGCCGGCCGCCCTGCCGGTGTGAGAAGGTACGACCCATGTTCCATCTGCGCCTCGTTCCCGACAACACCCGCATCGCCTTCATGAAGGGCCGGCACGCCGGCATCCTCCTGTCGATCGTCCTGTCGGTCGCTTCGGTGTTCCTGTATTTCTACCCCGGCCTGAACTACGGCATCGACTTCGCGGGCGGCATCGTCATCGAGGCCCGCACGCCGCAGGCCGCCAACTTCCCGGAGCTGCGGCACAAGCTGGGTGCCCTGAACCTGGGGCCGGTGGCGCTGCAGGAGTTCGGCTCGCCCCAGGACGTGCTGATCCGCCTGGAGCGTCAGCCGGGCGACGACGCGGCCCAGCAGAAGGCCGCCGACCTCGTCCGCGCCACGCTGGCCAAGGAGGTGCCGGGCACCGTCGTGCGCCGTGTCGAGGCGGTGGGCGCCTCGGTGTCGGGCGAGCTGTTCTACAACGGCATGCTGGCGCTCGGCCTCGCCATGGTGGCGATGCTGGTCTACATCTGGTTCCGCTTCGAATGGCAGTTCGGCGCCGGCGCGGTGGTGACGCTGCTGCTGGACGTGACCAAGACCATCGGCTTCTACGTGGTCACCGACATCCAGTTCAACCTGGTGGCGATCGCCGCGATCCTGACCATCATGGGCTATTCGATCAACGACAAGGTCGTGGTCTATGACCGCATGCGCGAGAACCTGCGCATCTACAAGAAGATGCCGCTCCGCGAACTGATCGACCTGTCCATCAACGAGACGCTGAACCGCACGCTGGGCACGTCGCTGTCCACGCTGCTGTCGATCCTGCCCCTGGCGATCTTCGGCGGCGAGGCGCTGCAGGACTTCGGCATCGTGCTGATCTTCGGCATTTTCCTGGCGACCTCCTCGTCGATCTTCATCGCCGCCCCCATCTTGCTGTTCCTGGGCGAGAACCGGCTGCGCCGCGGCCAGCCGGAAGCCGCCCAGCCGGCGGCCACCTCCGCGGCGCCGTGAGCGTGATGCGAGGGGCGCCGCCCCTCGCGCTCCCTGCCAAGGGCCGCAGGCCCTTGGATCCCGGCTATTTAGGGGTTCGAGATGGACATCACGCCGCTCATTCCGGCGGACCGGCAGGTCATCGATGGGTACGGGGAAGGGCAGTTCTGCATCCGCAGCGAATGGCGCGCCGGGCCGGTCATCGTGTTTCCCGACCGGACGATCCCCTGGGACGTGACGGACTTCGCCGATTTGACCGTGGAGAGCTTCGCCGCGGTGCGGGACGCCGAGCCGAAGGTGGAGATCCTGCTTCTCGGCTCCGGCCCCAAGATGCAGCTGCTGCCCAGCGTCCTGCGCCGTGACCTGCGGGCCGCCGGCATCGTCGTCGATGTCATGGACACTGGGGCGGCCTGCCGCACCTACAACGTCCTGCTCGCCGAAGGGCGGCGCGTGGCGGCGGCGCTGCTTCCGGTGTAAATGTCAAAGATGGCTTGAGCGCATTAAAAAGGGGCCCCGGAGGGCCCCTTTTCCATGACGTACGCGTGTACGTGCCGGCGTACGTCAGGCCTTCAGCTGCTGGGCGACGAATTCCCAGTCGATCAGGCTGTCCATGAACGCCTTCACGAAGTCCGCGCGGCGGTTCTGGTAGTCGACGTAGTAGGCGTGCTCCCACACATCGACGGTCAGCAGCGGCTTGTGGCCGTGCGCCAGCGGCGTGTCGGCGTTGCCGGTCTTGCCGATCTTCAGAGTGTCGCCGTCCAGGTACAGCCACGCCCAGCCCGAGCCGAACTGCGTGATGGCGGCCTGCGAGAACTCCTCCTTGAACTTGTCGACGCTGCCGAAGGCATCGACGATGCGCTTCTCCAGCTCGCCCGGAATGGCGCCGCCGCCATTCTTCTTCATACACTGCCAGTAGAAGGTGTGGTTCCACACCTGACCGGCGTTGTTGAAGAGGCCGACCTTCGAGGCGTCACCGACCGACTGCTTGATGACCTCCTCCAGGCTGGCGTTGGCCAGCGGCGAGTCCTTGGTCAGGTTGTTCAGGTTGGTGACGTAGGTCTGGTGGTGCTTGTCGTGGTGCAGATGCAGGGTCTGCGACGACATGTACGGCTCCAGCGCATCATACGCGTACGGGAGCGGGGGCAGTTCGAACGCCATAGGAAAATACCCTCTTTTATTGTGTGATTCCCTGGGCGGGGCGGCCGTGCTGGAGAACGTGGCCACCTCCGCCCCGTCAAATATGTCCGCTGCGCCGCAAAGGAAAGGCCGGAAAACGGCAGAGAGGCGCAAAAGTGGTACGACTGGCGGTCAGGACCGTCTTTGCCGCGGCCTCGCCCGATCGGACGGCGCCCTCCAGCGTGGCCGGCAGGCCGGTGTCCACCCAGTCCCCGGCGAGGAACAGGTTCCCGAGTCCGGCGCGGGCGGCGGGCCGCTTGGCGGTATGTTCGGGCGCCTGGTCGAAGGTCGCCCGCCGCTCCTTCACCACACGCGACGGCGGTACCGGACCGCTCAGGTTCAGGGCCCGCGCCACGTCGGCCCACAGGACGGCGGCGACCGCGTCGGCCGGCTGGTCGGCGAGGGCGTCGGCGTTGCTGACGGTGACGGACAGCACGTCGCCGCGCGCGAACAGCCACTCGGCCGCGCCGCCGATCAGGCCCAGGAAGGGCAGGCCGCCGGGCAGGGCGGGCGGCTGGTCCAGCCGGAAGTGCGCGTTGACGATGGCCCGGCCGGGCGGCGGCACCGTCAGGCCGGGCAGGAGCCGTTCCGCCGCCCAGGGCGGCACCGCCAGGATGACGCGATCCGCCGCACCCAGGGGCAGGGAGGCGCCGGCCACGCTCAGCGCCGCCACGCGTCCCCCGGCCCCTTCCAGGCCATCCACGTCCAGGCCGTCCACGCGGCTGCCCAGGCGGACCTCGACGCCGTGCGCACTCAGCCACGCCACCGCCGGCTCTACCAGCGTCGCCGACAGCCCGTCGCGCGCGATCAGCGGCCGGCAGTGCGCCTCGCCGCGCAGCAGCGTCTCGCGCAGGATGGCGCCGAACAGGCGGGCGGAGACGCGGTCCGGCGCGCCATTGAGCCCGGCGATGGCGAGCGGCGCCCACAGGCGGTCGTACAAGGCTCCCCTGGGCGGCAGGACATCGGCGACGCTGGCGCCCGGCCCGGCGAACAGCGTCCTCAGCGCGGCCAGATAGTCGCCGGGCCGGCTGCCGGGAACGCGCCGGGTGGGGTCGAACAGCCACAGCCCGCCGGGCCGCAGCGTCCAGGACCCGCCCGTGCGCAGGTCGATGAACGGGAAGGCGGCCGGCCGCACCACCTCCAGGCGATCCGCGGCGCCGACGGTGGCGAGCAGGCCGAGGAGCGCGCGGTTGCCGCTCAGCATCAGGTGGCTGCCGTTGTCGACCGTGCGGCCCAGCGTGGCGTCGTGGAAGGAGCGGCTGCGGCCGCCGGCCTGCGGCGCCGCCTCGTGGACGATCACGCGCACGCCCGCCGCGGTCAGCCGAACCGCGCAGGCCAAGCCGGCCATGCCGGCACCGATGACGTGGACGATGCTCACGACGGCCCAATCACGATGCTGCGGTCACGAGGCCGGCGGGTAGCCGAGCATGCAGCGCAGGGTCACCCAGGCGCAGGCGCGCTTGTGCAGGCGCACGCCCCGCGACAGGTCGTTCCAGCCGCGTGCCTGCAGCCGGACCAGCAGCCGGCGGTACAGCACCATCATGGCGACGGCGGCCCACAGGCGCCCCTTGCGGCATTTGGCAAGCCAGCGCTCAGCTTCCGCGAAGCGGGCCTCGGCGCGCGACGCCAGGGCGGCGCACACGGCGGGCAGGTTGGGGTGAGTGAGGACGGCCGCCGGGTCGGTCGCCTCGATGCCGGCCGCCGCAAGCAGGTCGCGCGGCAGGTAGAGGCGGCCGAGCCCGGCGTCCTCCACCACGTCGCGCAGGATGTTGGTGAGCTGCAGCGCCTCGCCCAGCGCCACGGCGAAGGCCTCGGTCGCCGGCTCGGCCCGGTCGAAGACGCGGATCGCCAGCAGCCCCACGGCGCCCGCCACGCGCCGGCAATAGAGCGTGAGGGTGTCGAGGTCCGGACCGCGCATGACGCCGGCCAAGTCCATCGCCATGCCGTCGATCACCGCCTCCAGCTCGCCGCGCGGCAGGCCGTAGCGGTCGATGGCGCCCTTCAGCGCGGCGGACAGGGGCGTGGCGGGGGCGTGGCCGGCGTAGAGCTGGCGGATCTCCTGCCGCCACGAATCGAGCGCCCGGCGCTTGGCGTCCGGGTCGCCCGGCTCGTCGACGATGTCGTCGACGTGGCGGCAATAGGCGTAGATGGCGAACATCGCCGCGCGCTTGGAGCGCGGCAGCAGCAGCATGGGCCAATAGAAGGTGCTGCCCGAACGTCCCGCGACGGACGCCGGCGATTCGGCGGTGCCGCGCGGGGCGGAGTCGGACAGCGGTGCGGTCATGCGTCAGCCCATTCCAAAGCCGCGCGCGAGGCCACGGGCCATGGCGTACATCTTCTGATGCGCCCGCAGCTCCACGCGTTTCTTCATGGGATCGCGCACCCGGAGCCGCGACGCAAGCGATTCCGCAAGGCTGAGGATCACCGACGCCTCCAGCCGCAGGCCGCGGTGGTTGATCTGGTCGGGCAG
>NZ_DASPMG010000209.1:0-6828 GCF_035627195.1 Azospirillum sp. | reverse complement strand
CATCCCTTCGGTCCGGCTTCGGCGCAGGATGTTGACCGATTCGCCGCAGGAGGTGCAGCGGTCTACCAGAAGACGCCGGTGCTTTGGGCAGGCGACCAGGAAGCCCAGACGCCACGTCAGGCGCAGGTAGGGTTGCGCGTCTTCCGTCAGGCAGCAAGGGCAGACCTGCTGTCCATAGGAGCGGCGGGCGTCCTCACGCCCGGCCGGCGGCAGCCAAGGCAGCTTGATCAGGCCATCGTCGGTGCCGAACAGGCGACCGGCCCAGCGCCGGAAGGTTCCCAGCCTGATCTGCTCGGCATCGATGCCGGTCGCCTCCGCCAATCGGTGGAGCAGGACGTCGTCGGCATGGCGGTCGAGGTCCCGTGGGTAACGGTAGCCGCCGGGCTGGAGAATCGCAAAGAGCTCACTGGGCGGCAGCCCGTTCCCACCGGCGAGCCGAGCGAACCAGGACGATATCGACTCATCCGGCAAGGGAGCCGGCCGTCCGGGCCAACGGTCGTCATCCCTCCAGGCCATCGCTCCACCCAATCGATAGAGACAGGGGAGCCCATGATCTTGGAATCCGGCGCCAGCGTCTTCGCCGCATCCGGCGAATCGGCGGCTTCAATGGGGACGGCTAATCGGCGATGCCTTTAGGCGAGACGGACCCGATTCTCGGGATGGCGCGGACGAATCGGAAGGCGGGAACTGCGGAACACATCAGAACCGCTCGATGGACCCGCCAAACCACTGAAAACGCTGGGTACGTACGGCGCCGAGGAGTCCTGATCTGTCTCACCTATGCGCGTCGCTCTCTCACGCATAAGCATCAATTCCTGCCTAAAGGCGAAAGCGACAACCACCGGTGGGGACACGACCTTGGAAAGCTTGGTGGGCCCGGCCGGATTCGAACCGACGACAACACCGTTATGAGCGGCGCGTTCTAACCGCTGAACTACAGGCCCACGGGGCGCTGAATGTGGCGGCAAAACGTGCGGGACGCAAGTGCTTCCACAACCGATCGGACCCGCAAACGAAAAGCCCCCTCCCGTTGCCGGGAAGGGGCTCCGTCGTTGCTGCAAACCGCCTGGATCAGGTGTCCAGGAAGCTGCGCAGCTTGCGCGACCGCGAGGGGTGCTTCAGCTTGCGCAGCGCCTTCGCCTCGATCTGGCGGATGCGCTCGCGCGTCACGTTGAACTGCTGGCCGACCTCTTCCAGCGTGTGGTCGGTGTTCATGCCGATGCCGAAGCGCATGCGCAGGACCCGCTCCTCACGCGGCGTCAGCGAGGCCAGGACGCGGGTCGTCGTCTCGCGCAGGTTCGCCTGGATGGCGGCGTCGAGCGGCAGCACCGCGTTCTTGTCCTCGATGAAGTCGCCGAGGTGCGAATCCTCCTCGTCGCCGATCGGCGTCTCGAGGGAGATCGGCTCCTTGGCGATCTTCAGGACCTTGCGCACCTTCTCCAGCGGCATCATCAGCCGTTCCGCCAACTCCTCCGGAGTCGGCTCGCGGCCGATCTCGTGCAGCATCTGGCGGCTGGTGCGGACCAGCTTGTTGATCGTCTCGATCATGTGCACCGGGATGCGGATGGTGCGCGCCTGATCGGCGATCGAGCGGGTGATGGCCTGTCGGATCCACCACGTGGCGTAGGTCGAGAACTTGTAGCCGCGCCGGTACTCGAACTTATCCACCGCCTTCATCAGGCCGATGTTGCCCTCCTGGATCAGGTCCAGGAACTGCAGGCCGCGGTTCGTGTACTTCTTGGCGATCGAGATGACGAGGCGTAGGTTGGCCTCCACCATCTCCTTCTTGGCGCGGCTGGCTTCCTTCTCGCCCTTCTGGACGGTCGAGACGATGCGGCGGAACTCGCCGATCGGCAGCTTGGCCTCGTCGGCGATGCCGCTGATGGCCTCGCGCGTCTTCAGGATGTCGCTCTCGTACTTCTCGACGAACTTGCCCCAGGTCTTGGGGTTCAGCGTGCGGATGCGCTCCAGCCAGTTCGGGTCCAGCTCGTGGCCGAAGTACTGGTTCAGGAAGTCCTCGCGCTTCACTCGCACGTCGGTCGCCATGCGCAGCAGCCGGCCTTCGAAGCCGGTCAACTTGCGGTTCAAGGCGTAGAGCTGTTCGACGAGCTGCTCGATGCGCTGGTTGTTCAGGCGCACCGTGTTCATCAGCTCGACCATCTCGAGCTTCAGCTTGTCGTACTTCTTGTCCGACTGCTTGTGCACGTCCTCGCCGCGCTGCATGGCGGCGATGCGGGACTCGTGCAGCTTGTGCAGCTTCTCGTAGGTCGCCTTGATCTTCTCGAAGGTCTCCAGGACCTGCGGCTTCAGCGCGGCTTCCATGGCCGACAGGGACAGGTTGTTGTCCTCGTCGCCCTCGCCTTCCGGATCGCCCTCGGCCTCCGGGGCTTCCGGCGCCTCGCGCTCGCCCTCGCCTTCCTCGCGCTCGCTGGCTTCGCCTTCCGCCAGAGCCTCGGGCGGCACGCCTTCCGGCAGTTCACCGTCCGGGCCGCCGCCGTAGGTGGCATCCAGATCGATGATGTCGCGCAGCAGCATCTTCCCTTCGAGCAGGGAATCATGCCACTCGATGATGGCGCGGATGGTCAGCGGCGATTCGCAGATCGCCCCGATCATCATCTCGCGCCCGGCCTCGATGCGCTTGGCGATGGCGATTTCGCCCTCGCGCGACAGCAGCTCCACCGAACCCATCTCGCGCAGGTACATGCGCACGGGGTCATCGGTACGGCCGATGTCGTCGTCGTCGAGGTTGCCCGACGAGCGGCTTTCGCCGTCCGAACGCTCCTCGGCGTTGGCGTTATCGTCCTGCTCTTCGGACTCGACGATGTTGATGCCCATCTCGGACAGCATCGCCATGGTGTCCTCGATCTGCTCGGACGACGACTGGTCCGGCGGCAAGGCGGAATTCAGCTCGTCATAGGTGACGTAGCCGCGCTCCTTGCCGCGGGCAATCATCTTCTTGACGGCAAGACCCATGCCGTCCATGAGCGGACCGTCACCGGACTCTTCCCGGTTTTCGGACGACTCGACGCTGTTCGCTGCTTTCGTGGCCATGCGACTGCTGCCCCCGCATTACCCCAGACTGAAAAGAAAACACGATACGAAGGCCAGCGTCACGCTGGGCCGTTCGTTTCGCCGCACCCCGGTTCCGTATCGTTCCGAACCAATCCCGGCTCCGCTCTCTGCTTCAATGCCCCGTTCTGCCGATCGTCCCGCCCGTGCGGCGGTCAATCGTCGGGGTCCGAGTCATCGATACCCATTCCGGTCCTGATGACCTCCTGCCGAAGCGCATCGACCCGCGCCAACGCCTGTTCGCTGTTCTCGCGTATCAACGCCGCTTCCGCCTCTCTCAATTCGGCCCTGACCTGCCGATGGTGCACATGACGCCACGTCGGCCACCACCCCCGTCTGGCTTCCTCATCCGAGGCTTCCGGGCGCGCGAAGCGGCCATGGTCATAGGTCGACTTGCCGAGCAGAGTTGCCAAAATGCTATCAAAGCCGGCGGAAGACAAATGGCTGCGCAAACCGGCGGCGTCAAGCCCCGAGTCGCGTTCCGAGTCGCGCGCCAGCACAGCAATCAGCGCTTGACGGAGCTCTTCGAGCGGTCCGGGCGGGAAAGGAAGCATTCCCAGGGCCTCTCCCACCTCGTCAAACAACCCTGGATGGTTGATGACGGCGGCCAGCAGCACCCGTTCGCGCGCTTGTTCCTGTGACAACCGGCGGGGATCACCCCTTTTATGCCCTGGCGGAGGCGAGGTGCGCAGTCCGGGTTGCCCCGGTTGGTGCCGCTGCGGTCCCCGATTCGCACCCCGCTGGCCGGGCTGCCAGGGCGCGCGCGGCGCGCCGCCGGAAGCCGGCTTGCGCACCCAGCCGAACGCCTCGTCGACGCGGGCGCGCATCTCCGTGCGGTAAAAGCCCTGCACGGTGCGGTCGGCGATCTGGTCGACGCGCGCCTCCAGCGCCGCCTTGATGGCCGCCTTCGATTCGGGGGTATCGGCGCGCCTGCCCTCCGTCTCCATGCGCCACACGGCGGCGGCGAGCGTGATGGCCTCGTCCAGCACCGCCTGCATGGCCTTGGGCCCGTGCACGCGGATCAAGCTGTCGGGGTCCTCCCCTTCCGGCAGGAAGGCGACGCGGGCGGAATGGCCGGGGGCGAGGTGCGGCAGAATGCGCTCCACCGCCCGCCACGCGGCGCGCCGTCCGGCGTTGTCGCCGTCGAAGCACAGGAACGGTTCCTTCTCGGCGCCGGGGATGAGTTTCCACAGTTCCTGGATCTGCGTTTCGGTCAGCGCCGTGCCCAGCGGCGCCACCGCCCCCTCGAATCCGGCGCGCACCAGCGCGATGACGTCCATGTAACCTTCGGCGACGATCACCGGCTGCCCGTCCGCCGCCGCCTGCCGGGCGCGCGACAGGCCGTAGAGCAGCGTGCCCTTGTGGAAGAGCGGCGTGTCGGCGGTGTTGACGTACTTCGGCCCATCCCCTTCCAGGATGCGGCCACCGAACGCCACCACCTGGCCACGCCGGTCGGTGACCGGGAACATGACGCGGTTGCGGAAAAAGGCGAAGGGGGAGCGTCCGTCGTCCGGCCGTTTCAGCAGGCCGACGGTGACCATGTCCTCCTCAGGGAAGCTCTGCTTCAGCAGGTGCTGGCGCAACGCCCCGGCGTCGCCCGGCGCGAAGCCCAGGCGGAAGCGGGCGATCGCCTCGTCGTCCAGTCCGCGCCTGCGCAGGTACTCCAGCCCGGCCCGGCCGGCGGGCGTGTAGAGCTGCTGCTCGAACCAGCGGCAGACCTGCTCCAGCAGGTCGTTGAGCGTCTTGCGCCGCTCGTAGCGCTGGCGGTCCTCCTCGGTCGGACGCGGCACCGGCAGCCCGGCCTCGGAGGCAAGTGTTTCCACGGCCTCGGGGAAGGCGAGGTTGTCGTGGCGCATGACGAATCCAATGATGTCGCCATGAGCCCCGCAACCGAAGCAATGAAAGAAGCCCTTCTGGTCGTTGACGTAGAAGGACGGCGTCTTCTCGTTATGGAAGGGACACGGGGCCTTATACTCGCGGCCGGCGCGGATCAGGCGCATGCGCTTGCCGACCACCTCGGACAGCGCCAGCCGCATGCGCAGCTCTTCGAGGAATTGGGGCGGAAAGGCCATCGGGCTCCGATCAAGCGCACGGGAAAGGCGCAACGCTATAGCAGAACGGTTAAGACCCCGCCAATGGAGCGCGAGCTAAGCCCTAATCCCCCTCTCCCGCCCCGGGAGAGGGGGAACATGCTCAGCCGCCCGACAGCGCTTGCTTGACCAGCCCACTCGCCTTCGAGAAGTCCATCTGGCCGGCGTAGCGGGCCTTCAGTTCGGCCATCACCTTGCCCATGTCCTTCACGCTGGCGGCCCCGGTCTCGGCGACCACGCCCCTGATGGCGGCCATCGCCTCCTCCTCGCTCATCTGTTTCGGCAGGAAGCCCTCGATGATGGCGATCTCGGCGCGCTCCTTGTCGGCCAGTTCGGGCCGGCCGCCCTTGTCGTACAGCTCGATGGATTCGCGGCGCTGCTTGATCATGCCCTGCATCATGGAGAGCATCTCGTCCTCGCCGATGCCGTCGGTGACGCCGCGGCCGCGGGCCTCGATGTCCTTTTCCTTCAGCTTGGCGATGATCATGCGCACCGCATCGACGGTGGGCTGGTCCTTGGCGCGCATGGCCGTCTTCAGGGCCTCGCTCAGGCGCTCGCGCAGCGACATGGTCTCGTTTCCTTCTTTCCGATCGGCGTGGCGATACCTAGCGCATTCCTCCTCCGGCATCCAGACATGACGGGGAAGCGAAACGAGCGCTGGAAATCCTTCCCCCGATCGACATATACGTTGACCGGCCCACCGCTCCTGACTATTCGTCCCAGGCTTCCGCCCGCCCGAAACGGGCGGGTGCGGTGTGCCGCGCGGGCCGCATCGCCGACGCCGTCCCGCGTGAAGCCATATGTTGCCCGCGGCAGGCGTTGTTAAGGTCCGGATCCGATGCCCGACAGCAATCTCCCCGAAGTCCACACCGGTGTGCTCGTTCTCGCCGATGGAACCGTCTTCCGCGGCCGCGGCATCGGTGCCGTCGGGGATTCGGTGGGCGAGGTGTGCTTCAACACCTCCATGACCGGCTATCAGGAGATCCTGACCGACCCCAGCTACGCCGGGCAGATCATCACCTTCACCTTCCCGCACGTCGGCAACGTCGGCGCCAACGCCGAGGACGTGGAAACGACGACCCCGGCGGCGCGCGGCCTGATCCTGCGCGCCGACATCACGGACCCGTCGAACTGGCGCGCCACCCGCCACCTGGACGACTGGCTGAAGAGCTTCGGCCTGATCGGCCTGGCCGGCATCGACACCCGCCGCCTGACCCGCCGCATCCGCGACCTGGGCGCCCCCAACGGCGTCGTCGCCCACAACCCGAAGGGCGAGTTTGACCTGGAGGCGCTGCGCGCCAAGGCCGCCGGCTGGCCGGGGCTGGAGGGCATGGACCTCGCCAAGGACGTGTCCTGCCGCCAGACCTACAGCTGGGACGAGGCGGGGTGGACCCTGGGCAAGGGCTATGGCCGGCAGGAGAACCCGCGCTTCCACGTCGTCGCCATGGATTTCGGCGCCAAGCGCAACATCCTGCGCTGCCTCGCCTCGTCCGGCGCCGACGTCACGGTCGTGCCGGCCACGGCCACGGCTGAGGACGTGCTGCGCCACGATCCCGACGGCATCTTCCTGGCCAACGGCCCGGGCGACCCGGCAGCGACCGGCGCCTACGCCGTGCCGACCATCCGCGCCCTGGTCGACAGCGGCAAGCCGGTGTTCGGCATCTGCCTC
>NZ_DASPMG010000208.1:0-7725 GCF_035627195.1 Azospirillum sp. | reverse complement strand
GGGCCACCAGCTTGCGCGTGAAGTCGTCGTCCTCGACCAGCAGGATTCGCAGGTCGCTGATGCTGCGCGGCGTGTCGATGCTGGCGTCCCAGGTCATTCCCGATGCCCCCGTCCCGCGGCCCCACCCGCGGGTGCTCCCCCAATGCAGGTAGAAAACCCGATGCATCCTTCGCTTGTCCAGGTTTTCCGTGCGGCGGCAGGCCGCGGCGCAGGCCACGCGTCGTGCGCGTGAATGGCGTGGCATTCGCCCGCGCGAACGCTTATCGTCGGGCACCTTCGCCGCAAGCCACCCGCCGCCGTGCCCCCCTCCCCGTCCGACCCTCCCGCCCGTCCCCCGTTCATGGCCGTGCCCGCTCCCGATGCGCCCGCTACGCCCGATGCGGGCATCCTGGGGCCGGAGGTCATGGACAAGGTGATGGAGGCGACCAGCGCCGGCATCACGGTGACCGACCCGTCGCGGCCGGACAATCCGCTGGTCTACTGCAACCGCGCCTTCCTGGAGATGACCGGCTACTCGGCGGGGGAGCTGCTGGGCCGCAACATGCGCGTCCTCCAGGGACCCGACACCGACCCGGCCGCCGTGCGGGCGATCCGCGCCGGGCTGGAGAGCGGCACGCCGGTGGCGTTGGAGATCCTCAATTACCGCAAGGACGGCACGCCGTTCTGGAACGCGCTGACGGTGCGGCCGATCCACGGGCCGGACGGGGGCGTGCGCTGGTACGTCGGTTCCTCCATCGACGTGACGCGCCAGCGCCGGTCGGAGCAGGAGCTGCGCGACGCGCAGGAGCAGCTGACCAAGCTGGCCGCCGAGACCTTCGCGCTGGCCGAGGACCTGGACCGCGCGCGCGAGGAGGCGGACGCCGCCCGCATCAGCGCCGAGAACGCCAGCACCGCCAAGTCGCGCTTCCTGGCGATGATGAGCCACGAGCTGCGCACGCCGATGACCGCGGTGATCGGCATGGGCGACCTGCTGCTGGGCACGGCGTTGAGCGATCAGCAGAAGACCTTCGTCAAGACGCTGCGCTCCTCGGCCGACACGCTGCTGGCCATCCTGAACGACATCCTGGACTTCTCCAAGATCGAGGCCGGGCAGCTGGCGCTGGAGGAGATCGACTTCTCGCTGGAGCGTCTGGTCGAGGACGCGGTGCAGCTGTTCCTGGTGCGCGCCGCGGCCAAGGGGCTGACGCTCAGCGCCTCCATCGCCGACGGCACGCCGGCCTTCGTGCGCGGCGACCCCACGCGGCTGCGGCAGGTGCTGTTCAACCTCGTTTCCAACGCCATCAAGTTCACCGAGCACGGCACCGTCGAGGTGTGCGCCTGGAGCCCGGAGGAGGACGAGGGCGGCATCACGCTGCGCTTCGAGGTGGCCGACACCGGCATCGGCCTGACGCCGGAACAGCAGGGCCGCCTGTTCGAGGCGTTCGTGCAGGCCGACGCCTCCACCAACCGCAAGTACGGCGGCACGGGCCTGGGGCTGGCCATCTGCAGGCGCCTCGTCCAGGCCATGGGCGGCGAGATCAGCGTGACGAGCGAGCCCGGCCGGGGCTCGGCCTTCCGCTTCTCGGTCCGCGTGCGGCCGGCGCAGGGCACGCCGACCGGCGATCTGGCGGTGCGCCCGCCGGTGGAGACGCTGGCGCTGATCGGCGGGCACGCCGCCGGTGGCGCCGCCGGGGCGGTGAAGCCGGCGGTACCGTCGTTGCGCGTCCTGCTGGCGGAGGACAACGACATCAACCGCATGCTGGTCTCCACCATGCTGACGCGCATGGGGCACCGGGTGGAGGCGGTGGCGGACGGCCGCGCCGCGCTGGAGGCGCTGCAGGACAACGGCCCGTTCGACCTGCTGCTGCTGGACATGGAGATGCCGGTGCTGGACGGCGGCAGCACGGCGCGCGCCATCCGCGCGGCGCCCGCCCCGCTGGCGCAGCTGCCGATCATCGGCCTGTCGGCCGACGCCCTGCCCGAGCACCGCGAGCGGCACATGGCGGCCGGCCTCGACGCCTACATGACCAAGCCGATCGAGTGGGACGCGCTGGGCGCCCTGATGCTCGAACTCGCCACCCGGCCGCCGGAGACGCGGCGCGCCCCGGTGCCGGAACCGGCGGCCGGCGGGACGGGCCGCTTCGCCCACCTGCCGCTGGTGGACCGCGTCAAGCTGTCGGAGCTGCGCGTGGCGCTGGGGGCCGAGAGCCTCGCCGGCATGCTGCGGCTGATGCCGGAGACCTGCCTGCGCGAGCTGTCGGCGATCCGCGACGCGCACCGGGACGGCCGTTCGACGGACGTCAAGCAGGCGGCGCACACGCTGGCCGGGCTGGCCGCCAACTTCGGCACGCCGCGCCTCGCCGCCGTGGCGCGGGCCATCAACGACCAGTACACCGACGCCGGGCAGGTGGCGGCGCTGCTGCCGCAGCTCGAATCGGCGGTCGCCGACACCAACCGCAAGATCGCCGACCCCGACGCGGCACAAAGTTTGGGGTAAAGCCTACCCGATATCAATATATCGCCGTGCCGCCAAAATGGAGAGTTGCGACCATGCGTGTACTTTCGTTGCGAATTATAGCTATTTTTGCTTGCTTTTTTTATTCTTTTGTCGCCCAAGCCGATTCGGCAATCCTAAAATACAAAGAGGGATTGGCCTACCGGGGACATATTGAGCTGCCGCGCTTTACCATTCCATTGCCGCCGGGCGTTTGGCAACTATCAGCCGCGAATGAAAAGAGAAACAACAACAATGACAATATATTGAGCCTCACTCTGGCCAAAACTGAGTCTGGGATATTATCTTCATGGCTCGTTATTGACACGAACGTAGACCCTGCTTCTTGGGGTTGGGTTTTGCCGCAGTGGTGCAGCAGGAAAGATGTTTACTATTCAGTTTTAGAAGCATACTACAAACACGAACAGGATTGCAGGTGGCTAAACCACATAGTTTGGGAGCAAACAGACAGCTACACGCCCTCCGTTGGTAAAAACATTAGGAATTTCGCAAGAGCAAACAATATTAAATTTCCTCGCCTGGGTATTTCCGAGTGGATTTATCTCGCCAACGAGAGATCTTTCCTTACGGTAAATTTAATAACGAACCCAGAGTCCCTGGGCTTTTCCGTTGACAGCGAAACAACATGGGCGAGCAGCCCTTGGCATAAGGATCTTGTCCTGCAAGATCCAAAGCGCTTAGCTGTGATGAACACGCTGAAGCAGCATTTAGACGAGTACAGAGAAAAGCTCAAAGCTGCTACGCGGCTATAGCAGGGGCAACGGAAAGGCACCTTTCGGCTACGTCCGGGTTTACCTCCCCAACGGCTGCTGCGTGGAGGTGCGCGTGTTCGACTGGATCACCCGGACGGTGGAGGCGACCGGCCACGCCGGCATCTTCCTTCTGATGCTCGTGGAGACCGTGTTCCCGCCGATCCCGTCGGAGCTGGTGATGCCGCTGGCCGGCTTCGTGGCGGCGCGCGGCGGCCTGACGCTTGTGGGCGTGGTGCTGGCCGGTACCGCCGGGTCGCTGCTGGGCACCACGCTGTGGTACTGGCTGGGCAGCCGGCTGGGGGCGGACGGGCTGAAGCGGTTCGCCGGGCGGCATGGGCGCTGGCTGACGCTCACACCGGACGAGATCGACCAGGCCTGCGGCTGGTTCAAGCGCCATTGCGGGGCGGCGGTGCTGTTCGGCCGCATGGCGCCGACGGTGCGCACGCTCATCTCCGTGCCGGCCGGCATCGTCGGCATGCCGATGCCGCGCTTCCTCCTCTACTCCGCCATCGGCTCGGCGGTGTGGACGGCGGCGCTGGCCGGGGCCGGCTACCTGCTGGAGGACGGCTACACGGCCGTGTCGGGCTATGTGAACCCGGTGTCCAACGCGGTCTTCGGCGCCATCGCGCTGTGGTACCTGTACCGGGTGGTCACCTTCCGCCGCCGCGTCGCACGGCCCGGCCGCTGATGGGCGCACGTTGTCGGCGTGCCGGGCGATCTGCTAAGGGTGGACCATGACCCGCCGCCGCACCCGCACCCCCGATCCCGACCAGTACGACCTGCTCGACGTGCCCGAGCCGACGGCCGTGCTGATCACCTACTCCGGCCGCACCGTCGACCTGGAGACGCCGGACTTCAGCCGCTTCGAGGTGGAGGACATCGCCCGGCCACTGGCCTACCAGTGCCGCTTCGTGGGCAACACGCGGGTGTTCTTCTCGGTGGCGCAGCACTGCGTGATGGCGAGTTACCTGTGCCCGCCGGACTTCGCCTACGACGCGCTGATGCACGACAGCGAGGAGGCGTTCACCGGCGACTGGCCGACGCCGTGGAAGGCCCGCATCGGGCGCGAGGCGATCCGGCAGGCGATCGCCCCCATCAAGGTGGCGCTGGCCAAGCGTTTCGGCTTCCGCCATCCGGAGCCGAAGCCGGTGAAGGTGGCCGACCAGCGGGCACTGGCGACCGAGCTGCGCGACCTCTGCGCGCCGCACCGCGTCAACTGGCAGGACCTGCCGCCGCCGGCCCCCGAGCCCATCGTTCCCCTGGGACCGGAGGAGGCGATGGCGGCGTTCCTGGCGCGCTACCGCGAGCTCAAGGGAGATTGAGCGGCGGGCTTACGCCCGCCCGGGGGCGACTGAGCGGCGGGCTTACGCCCGCCCGCCCGGCTGTTCGCGCGCGGCGCGGCCCCGGCGGCCGGCGGCGCGCATCAGTTCGCCCATGTCCGGCTGCTGGCCGCCCAGCGCCTCGCCCGCCTCGGCCATGCGCTCGGCCAGTTCGCGGATGGCGCCGCGGATCTGCGGGTCGCGGATGTTCTGGAAATAGCGCGCCAGCATCAGCGCCTCGCGCGAGCGCAGCGTGGTCTCGCTCTCCTCGCCGCCCGCGGCACCCTCGCCGGCCTCGGCCTGGGCGGTGCGCTGCTGCTCCAGCCCCTCGAAGAACACCGAGACGGGCACCCGGAAGAACTGCGCCAGCTTGTACAGCCGGCTGGCCGAGACGCGGTTGAAGCCGCGCTCGTACTTCTGGAGCTGCTGGAAGGTCAATCCCAGCGCGGACGCCACGTCGCTCTGCGACAGGCCGGCCAGCATGCGCAGTTCGCGCAGCCGCTGCCCGACGAACACATCGACCTCGTTGAGGCCTTCCTTCTTCTCACGACCGCGTTTTTTCACAGCTGTCCCCCACTGTCGCGCCGCGGCCGCCGCCTGGCCATGCGGCATTAATCGAGAATTGGGCGAGAATTGGGTCGGCGCCGGAGACGCCCCCGATCCGCTGGCACATAATCACTCAACAGCCGCTACGCATCGGTAATTCCCCGGCCCTCATGCCGACGTAACTATGTGCAGATCTATGCTCTGTCAACCGGAGCGCGCGCGAATACATCCGAAGACACACTTCTTTCCATCGCGTCTACTCCGTTCGTGGTGTAGTTCGCCACTTTCGATCAAGCGCCTTCGGGACAGGGTGGGTGATGGCCGCCCGTCGGCGGCGAAGCCGGGCGTTCCGGGGCGCGGCAAACGCGCGCGGGTAGGCATGTTTTGCCTAGCACTGGGCAAATTCTGCCCACGAATTAACACTCTCTTCATCAAGAAGTCCCTAGCATGCACGCCGTGATAGACCCCCGGCGCGGATTTTGCACACGCCATGCTGCGCGTGCGAAATGGCCTCATCCAGGCGCCGGGGGGCAGCCGCTCGGGGACGTCGCGTGAACAACCTGCTGCAGACCTTGCGCAATCTGGGGCCGGCGCGCCTTGCGGCGATCGGCGGCGTCGGCATCCTGCTGATCGGCTTCTTCATCTACCTGACCACGCGCCTCTCGTCGCCCGAGATGGAGCTGCTGTACGCTGAACTCCAGGCGTCCGACGCGGCGGCCATCGCCAAGAAGCTGGACGAGGCGAAGATCCCCTACAAGGTCGACAAGGGCGGCACCAAGATCAGCGTGCCCTCGGACCAGGTCGGCCCGGTGCGCATGAAGATGGCGGAGGCCGGCCTGCCCTCCGGCGGCTCCGTCGGCTACGAGCTGTTCGACAAGGGCGAGGGCTTCGGCGCCACCAGCTTCATCCAGAACATCAACCACCTGCGCGCGCTGGAAGGCGAGATGGCGCGCACGGTGGGCACGCTGGCCGGCGTGCAGCAGGCGCGCGTCCACCTCGTGCTGCCCAAGCGCGAGATGTTCGCCCGCACGCAGAACCCGGCCACCGCCAGCGTCTTTTTGAAGCTGAAGCCCGGCGCGCAGCTGTCGCGCGAGAACATCATGGCGATCCAGCACCTGATCGCCGCCTCCGTGCCGAACCTCGAGCCGACGCAGATCTCCATCATCGACGACAAGGGCAAGCTGCTGGCCCGCGGCATGGGCCAGAACAGCGAAAGCCTGCTGGCCGCCAACGCCGAGGAGAAGAAGACCGCCTACGAGGGGCGGCTCGCCCGCACCATCGAGGATCTGGTCGGCCGCACGGTCGGCTACGGCAAGGTGCGCGCGGAGGTGTCGGCCGACCTCGACTTCGACCGCATCAGCACGCAGTCCGAGATCTTCGATCCGGAAAGCCAGGTGGTGCGCTCCACCCAGACGGTGAACGAGAACAACGAGAGCCAGGACCGCGACCCGCTCCAGCCCGTCACCGTCGACCAGAACCTGCCCACCGCGCAGGCCAGCAGCAACAACAACAACGGCGCCATCTCCTCCAACAAGCAGTCGCGCAACGAGGAGACGGTCAACTACGAGATCTCCCGCACCAGCAAGACCCACGTCCGCGAGACCGGGCAGGTGCGCCGCCTGTCGGTGGCCGTGCTGGTGGACGGCCTGTACGTCCCCAACCCGGAGGGCGGCCGGCCGAACTACCAGCCGCGCAACGATCAGGAGATGGAGAGCATCCGCGCGCTGGTGCGCTCGGCCGTCGGCCTGGACGCGGTGCGCGGCGACACGCTGGAGGTGGTGAACATGCGCTTCACCACCCCGGAGGACGAATTCGCCAAACCGGAGGAAGTGTTCCTCGGCATGAACAAGGACGACCTGTTCCGCATCGCCGAGATGGTGGTGCTCGGCATCGTCGCCGTTCTCATCATCCTGCTCGTCATCCGCCCGCTGATCACGCGCGCCTTCGAGAAGGCCGACGCGCAGGACGACGACGAGATGGACAAGCTGCTCACCGACCAGAGCGGCATGCCCGCGGCCCTGGCCGGCCCCACCGGCGCGCTGGCCCAGGATCTGGCGCTGGAGGCCGCGCAAGCCGACGAGGAGCTGGAGCAGATGATCGACATCAACCGCGTCGAGGGCCGGGTGCGCGCGTCCTCGCTGCGCAAGGTCGGCGAGATCGTCGAGAAGCACCCGGAGGAAGCCGTCTCCATCCTGCGCAACTGGCTGTACCAGGAGAGCTGAGGTGAGTTCCGTCCGCAAGTTCACCTTCGACGAGTCGTTCGACGTCGACGCGCCGGGCCAGCCGTCGCTGGCCTACGCGTACGAGGAGGAACTGCCGCCGGAGCCGGAGCCCGAGCCGGAGATCCCGCCGCCGCCCACCTTCTCGCAGGAGGAGCTGGACGCCGCGCGGCAGCAGGGCTACGCGGAGGGTGAATCGGCCGGGCGCGGCGCCGGCTACGGCCAGGGCTTCGCCGACGGGCGCAACGCCGGCATCGCCGAGGGCGACGCCGCCGGCCGCGCCGCGGTGGAGAACGACGCCAACGTCCGCCTCGCCAACGCGCTGGACCGCATCGCGGCGGGCGTCGGCAACCTGATCGCCGAGCGTGACGCGCTGAACGCGGTGCGCCGCGACC
>NZ_DASPMG010000207.1:0-2026 GCF_035627195.1 Azospirillum sp. | reverse complement strand
ATCGTCATGCGCGGGCTTGACCCGCGCATGACGAAAATGGGGCAGCGTATTCAGCCTATCGTTCGGCTGAATGGCACCGTTTCACCATCTCGATCGTTTCGACCGGCGTACCGCAGATATCGCCGATGAAGCGGCGGGCCTCGGTCCAGCCGCGTTGGTGGTAGAACGCCTGTGCGTCGGTGTTGAAGGCGCGCACTTCCAGCCGTGCCGTGCCGTGGCTGGTGAAAATCCGGTGCTCGGCCTCGGCGATCATCGCCGTGCCGATGCCCTGGCGCTTGAAACGGGGATCGACGTGGATTTCGGCCAAGAGGTCGCCGTCCGCATGGTACAGGCCGACCATGCGCCCCTTCATTTCCGAGATGCGGAAGCCGGCCCAGTGGACGTCGATGTAGCGGCGGTCGGGGTCCTTCTCGGCATAGATCCGCACCGCCGGCAGCGGCAGTTCCGGCGCCCAGGTGGTGAACCACGAGCGGTGCATCAGTGCCGTAATGGCGTCGATGTCGGTTTCGGTGGCCGGGCGGATGACCAGGCTGTCGGTATCGGTGATGATCACGGCGGTTATCCTGGTACGGCCGGAATTTCCCGCCGCAAGTCCGGTTCGTTATGGATGAAGGTGACCTGGACGGCGCCCTTGAGGTCGTCCGTTCCTCGTGGCGGCGCGGCCAGGGCCGCCCGGCTGTCGGCGTCCAGGGTGATCCCGGCGGCCTCCAGACCGGCGTGCAGGACCCACAGGCCGGTGTCCGGCACCTCGAATCGCAGCGTCGCCAAGGCGTTCGACAGCAGGGTGAAATCCATGATCCAGCCGCCGGCGGCCAGGATCGCTTCCTTGGCGCGGTCGATCACCGCATGGCGGTTGGAGCGTGTCATGCCGTTCAGGCGCAAAAACCGGAACGTCATTGTCTCTCTCCCCTGGCTGCACCCGGCTGTACCGTCGTGCATCCCGATGCAACCGCCGCTGCAACTGGCTTCAGGGGTTAAGGTGTTGATCTGAAAATCGTTTTCCCGAGGCGCGCAACCGTGCAACCTTGCAACGATTTTCGCCGGAACCGGCGGCGGACTCTCCCCCTGAGCCGCCGCCATCCTGACACAACCTGTGAAGGAATTCAATAAAATATTACAACCCGGACAAGGCCCCTTCCAGGTCCTCCAGCGCCGGCCCGGCATCGTCCGGGGCTTCCACCAGGGCGCGGGCGGTGTCGAGCCACAGTGCCACCGCCTCGCGGAAGGCGTCCAGCGGCCCGGTTCCAGCGGCGAGCGCCTCATCCAGGCGGGCCAGATCGGCCGGTTTGTCGGCCCACACGGCGCGGACGAGGTCGAACACGGCCGCGGCCGGCGCCTCCTCCTCGATGGCCGAACCGCGACGGGTCAGCAGGCGGCGGGCGGCCCAGGCCAGAGCCTCCTGGCCGAAGGCGCGGGCCTGCTCAGGCCGACCGGCGAAGACGGCGCGGTCGAGGTTGATCAGGGCGTCGTCGGCCAGATCGGACAGCGGCCCATCGGGCAGGACGGGGGCGGCGCACTCGCCGCGCACCTTGGGCGCGCCCTGGAACACCTTGTCGTCGCCCCAGTCGGTGAAGGCGCTGCCGTCGGTCGCGGCCTCCAGCACCGGCCTCAGGAGTTCGGCAATGCCGTCCTTGCCCAGCCGCTCGGCCCAGCCGCGCACGTCCTCGCCGGGCTGGCGCTGGGCGGCGTAGCCGTGGCGCGCCAGTTCCAGCGCCCGCGTGGCGTGGCGGGCGGCGATGATCGGCCCTGACAGGCCGATGGCGTCGTGCCGACGGGCGTCGCCGCCGAAATGGAGCTGGTAGTGCGGGGCGACCTGATCGTCGATTTTCTTCGTCATGCCATGGAAGCCGAAGTCGGCGATATGGTGCAGACCGCACGAGTTGTGGCAGCCGGAAATGCGCACGCTGACGCCGCGCGCCGTCGCGTCGGTACGGGCCTGCTCCAGCACCTCGGAGGCGAAGCCCGGCGAGTTGGTGACGGCGATGCGGCAGGTGGTCGACCCCGGGCAGGAGATGACGTCGGGCAC
>NZ_DASPMG010000206.1:0-15638 GCF_035627195.1 Azospirillum sp. | reverse complement strand
GTCCGCCTCCCCGGCCGACATCGCGGCGGGGCTTGCCGGTCAGCCGGGCTCCTTCACCGTGTCGGGGGCCGGGGAATCGCCGTGGAGCGTGCAACCGTCGCTCGGCATCGCGGGTCGTTTCACCGGCGGGCACCTGTTCGTGCGGTACAAGGGCGACCTGCGCCGCGGGTACGGCGCGCACGCCGGCATGGCGGGGGCGGCGCTGGCGTTCTGATCCGGGCCGTCGGCCCTTCCGGCCACTTGCATTTCCGGGTGCACACCGGCATCAGTTCCGCCGCATCGCCCGGAACCGCAGAGGATCGCCCGCCCATGTCCGCCAACCTCGACGGCGTCAGCGCCCAGGACAAGATCCGCCTGCTGGCGCTCACCGCCGCCATGGAGTTCTACACCATCGTCGCGGCGACGGTGGCGATCCTGACGTCGAACTCGGTGTCCTTCGTCACCAACCTGCTGATCGCCGTCAACGGCTTCATCGCCACCGGCATCTCGCTGTACACCGTGAAGAAGATGTCCAGCGGCAAGGACGGCCGCTACGCCTACGGCTTCGGCAAGCTGGAGACGGTGTCGGGCCTCGCCGTCGCCTCCACCATGATCATCTCGATCCTGGTGATCGGCTTCGAGACGGTGGAGCGCCTGTTCCACCCGGTGGACGTGGAGGGCGGCGGCATCGGCCTCGTCATGACGGGCATCTCGGCGGTGATCTCGACGCTGCTGTGGGTGAAGAACTACCGCGTCAGCCGCAAGGAGCCGTCGCCGATCTTCGATTCCGTCTGGCGGCTGTGCCGGCAGGGCGCCATCGAGGACTTCCTGATCATCTTCGCCGTCGGCTGCGGCCTCGTCTTCCGCGACAGCGTGTGGGCCGACTACATGGACCCGCTGGCGTCGGTGGTGCTGCTGTACGTGCTGGTGATGTCGGTGTACGCGATCCTCAGCGGTTCCATGGACGACCTGCTGGACCGCAGCCTGGGCGAATACCACCAGGTGCTGATCCTGCGGGCACTCGCCGTGCACTTCGACGAGTACGAGCAGGTGCACGAGATCCGCACCCGCCGCGCCGGCGCGCGCATGTACGTGGAGCTGTTCCTGGAGTTCGCGCCCGAGCGCTCGATGGGCGAGGTCTACGCCTCCATCGCCAAGCTGAAGGCCGAACTGCACGAGAAGATGCCCAACACCGAGGTGCTGATCGTCCCCACCCTGCACGACGCCACCCACGCGCACGCCCTGGCCAAGCCGGAACCGGCGGTGGCGTGAGGTTGACGGCCCCGATTGTGTTGGCGGTTCCCCTTACGGCACGGTAGAGTCTTCGCGTGACGGTATCTATATTCATAGTGGATACGCACGCGGAGAGATGGTCATGGGACAGGCGAAACGAGGGAAGGTCGGACAGATCCAGGCCAGCTTCGTCGTCCGTGATTCCAGGACCGGCCGCTTCGCCGAGACGAAATCGACGTTGACGACGCTTCCCGGCGGCAAGACCGTCCGTGAGGTCAAACGCGACCTTTTCGACCGCGCCGTCGCCGCCGCCATCCGCGAGAAGAAATGACGGACGCGACCATCGACCCTGCGTTATCGACCGACGAGACCCAGGCCGGCGTCTACAACACGGTTTTCGAACGCCTCGTGCGCAGTCCGGACGATGTGGTCGGTCTGGTCGCCTATGGCATCTACAAGCAGGGCAAGCGCGACTGGCTCGCCCGTTATCGGCGCAAGCATGGCCGTGCCCCGGATGACAGGGCGCTGGAAGCGTACCACGACCACATCTCCGACACCGACCTGGAACGGCTCCGCAACGATGCCGAGCGCATGATGCTGGCCTTCGCCGAGGTCATCGTCGAGGATCGCGCGCCCGAAATCCAGCGGCAAGCCCAGATCAGGAACCTGACCGATATCGAGGACCGCATCCTGAAGCGGATCGACGAGCGGACGCGGTTCTCCGATTCCCTGAAGGCCAATCTGACGGCATGGCTGATCTCGCTGGTCGTGATCATCACCGTCGTCCTGGTGATCAATTACCGCGCCGTTTGGGCCGCGTTCAAACAGGCCATCGGTATATCCTGACCCTCTACACCCCCAGGTACCGCGTCTCCAGATGCCGCTTGAACACGGCGGCGTCCAGCGGCCGGCCGGTGGCTTCCGTCAGCAGATCGTCCGCCGAGGCGGGCTTGCAGCCCTTCTCGTGCACGTTGGCACGCAGCCAGCCGGCCAGCGGCGCGAAGTCGCCGCGGGCCAGCGCCGGCTTCACCTCCGTCTCGGCCTTGCAGGCCGCGTCGAACAGCTGCGCCGCGGTCATGGCGCCCAGCGTGTAGGTGGGGAAGTAGCCCCAGCCGCCGCCCGGCCAGTGGATGTCCTGCAAACAGCCCAGCCGGTCGTTGGGCGGCGTCACGCCCACCAGTTCCGCCATGCCGGCGCTCCAGGCGTCCGGCAGGTCGGCGAGGTCGAGTGTGCCGGCGACCAACTGCTTCTCCAGCCGGTAGCGCAGGATGACGTGCGCGGGATAGGTCACCTCGTCCGCGTCGACGCGGATGAAGCCGCGCTCCACGCGGGTGTACAGGCGCCGCAGATTGTCGGGATCCCACGCCGGGCCGGTGCCGCCGAACGCGTCGGCCGCCACCGGGGCCAGCCAGCCGATAAATTCGGGGGAGCGCGCCGCCTGCATCTCGACGATCAGCGACTGCGATTCGTGCGCCGCCATGCCGCGCGCCTGCCCCACCGGCTGCCGGCGCCACGCCTTGGGGCGGCCCTGTTCGTACAGCGCGTGGCCGGTCTCGTGCAGCACGCCCATCAGCGCCTTGGTGAAGTCGGCCTCGTCGTAGCGGGTGGTGATGCGTACGTCGTCGTCGGCACCGCCGCAGAACGGGTGCAGCGACACGTCCAGCCGCCCGCGCGTGAAGTCGAAGCCGGCGGCGCGCATCAGCCGCTCGCCCAGCGCGCGCTGCCTGTCCACCGGGAACGGCCCCTCCGGGCGCAGCACCGGCGGCTCGGCCGCCTGTTTGTCCAGCACGCGCTGGATCAGGCCGGGCAGGAAGCCGGCGAGGTCGTCGAACACCGCGTCGATGCGCGCCGCCCGCGCACCCGGATCGTGCTCGTCCAGCAGCGCATCGTAGGGGGCGATGCCCATCGCCTCCCCCTTCGCCTGCGCCGCCTCGCGCACGAGGCGCAGCACCTCGCGCAAGGACGGCAGCAGCTTGGCGTAGTCGCTCTCCGCCCGCGCCGAGCGCCACGTCATCTCGCAGGCCGAGGTCGCCTTGCTCAGCGCCTCCACCAGATCGGCGGGCAGCGCCGTGGCGTGGGTGTAGGAGCGGCGCATCTCCCGCAGGTTGGCCGCCTGCCAGCCGTCCAGGCCGCCGTCCTCCTCGGCCCCGGCCAGCCAGTCGCCGACCTCCGGCGCGGTCTCCAGTTCGTGCGCCAGCACGGACAGGGTGGCGGTCTGCTCGGCCCGGCTATCGGCGGCCCCTTCCGGCATCATCGTCTGCATGTCCCAGCCGAGGATGCCCATCGCGTTGCCGATGGCGGCGATGCGGGCGAAGCGGCGTTCCAGGTGCTGGTAAGCGGTCATGCGCGTTCCCGTGGGCGGCGGAGGTGGAAGAGGACGTAGATGACCAGCAGGGTCGCCGCAAGGCTATACCAGGTGAACGCGTATTGCAGGTGGTTGTTGGGCAGGTCGACGCGCGGCTCGATCCCCGCCGGCAGGCCGCCGGGGGCCTGTCCGGGCAGCGCCTCCACCACCAGCGGCGCCACCGCCGGCAGCCCGGCCGCCGCCCCCATGGCCACGGTGTCGGCGCGCCGCCAGACGTCCGCACCCGGCACATTGTCCGGCTGCAGCCAGCCGGACGGCGCCGGCAGGCGGGCGACGCCCCGGATGGTGACCTCCCCGCCCGCCTGTCCTTCGCGCCGCGTGGCGGGGTCGCGCTTGTCCATCGGCACCCAGCCGCGGTTGACCAGCACCGCCGGCCCGCCGTCGGCGCGTTCCAGCGGCGTCACCACCTCGTACCCCACCTGCCCCTGGCGCGGGCGGGCGAGCAGCAGCATCTCGCGCTCGTGCAGAAGGCGCCCGCTCACCGTCACCGGGCGCAGGTCGAAAGGTTCGGGATCGGCGATGCTTGCCGGCAGCGGCGCGGGCGGGCTGGCCATCCGCTCCTGCACGCGCTGGATCAGGTCGTTCTTCCAGGACAGGCGCTGCGCCTGCCACGTGCCGAGGCCCAGCATGATCAGAACGGCCGGCACGGTGAACAGCGTCGCCCACAGCGACGGGCGGAACCGCCGTCCGGCGCCGGTCAGCGCGGCGCTCATCAGCCCCCCATCTCGTGGCGGCGGTGCTTGTACTGGAGCGCCGTGGTGTAGGCCTTGGCCGGCCGCAGCATGCCCAGCGCCAGCCCCAGGATCACCACGCCCCAGACCAGGGCGTGCAGCCACAAGGGCCACTCGACGTTCAGCGAGACGATCAGCGCCACCGGCACGACCAGAAAGCCGAGGATGAAGATCAGGAACACCGCCGGCCCGTCGCCGCTGTCGTGGCGGGCCAGTTCCAGCCCGCACACGGAACAGCGGTCGACGATGCTCAGGTATCCCTTGAACAGCTTGCCCCGGCCACAGCGCGGGCACACGCAGCGCAGGCCCGCGTCGATGGCCGAGACCATTGGGTAGTACTCGCTCAATGCGCCCCCGCTCCGCCGGCGGAACCCCACCAGTAGATCGACACGAAGAGGAACAGCCACACCACGTCGACGAAGTGCCAGTACCACGCCGCCGCCTCGAAACCGAAGTGGCTGTCCGGGGTGAAGTGGCCCTTCATGGTGCGGATCCAGCACACGAACAGGAAGATCGTGCCGACGATCACGTGGAAGCCGTGGAAGCCCGTGGCCATGAAGAAGGTCGACGGGTAGATGCCCCCGGTGAAGCCGAAGGCCGCGTGGCTGTACTCCCACCCCTGGAAGAAGGTGAACATCACGCCCAGCAGCACCGTCAGGCCCAGCGCCTGCCCGGCCTTCTTGTTGTTGCCGGCGATGATCTCATGGTGCGCCCAGGTGACGGTGACGCCCGACAGCAGCAGGATGACCGTCATCATGAACGGCAGGTGGAACGGGTCGAACGTCTTGATGTTCGGCGGCGGCCAGACGCCCTGCGGGTTCTCCGGGAACACCTTGGGGAACAGGGCTGCGTCGTAGAACGCCCAGAAGAAGGCGGCGAAGAACATCACCTCCGACGCGATGAACAGCGCCATGCCATAGCGCAGGCCGATCTTGACGATGGGCGTGTGCGCCTTCTCGACCACCGCTTCCTTGATGATGTCGCGCCACCAGCCGAACATGACGGCCAGCACCGACAGGAAGCCCAGGATCAGCAGGAACCACGAGCTGTAGTGCATGTAGAAGACGGCGCCCAGCGCCAGCAGCCCGCCGGCGAAGGCGCCCAGCAGCGGCCACGGGCTGGGCCGCACGAGGTGGTACGGCTGCGGGATGCCTTCGCCGCTGCCCGATACGTGCGTCTGGGGCCCGTGCGTGTGGGGCATGTGCCCGTGCGTGATGTCGGCCATCGTTCCTCCAACCCCTCTAATTCGCCGTCGGCGCGCCGGCCGGGCGCGCCCCGTTCTTGTCGTTTGCGGACTTTTCGCTGGTCGTCTTTTCGTTGGTCGTCTTTTCATTGGCCTGGGCCACCGACGGGTTCGCGTCCTTGGCCCGGAAGAAGGTGTAGGAGAGCGTGATGGTCTTCACGTCCTCCATGTTCACGTCGCTGGCCGCCGCCGGGTCGACGAAGAAGGCCACCGGCATGTCGACCGATTGCCCCGGCTGCAGCACCTGCTCGGTGAAGCAGAAGCACTCGATCTTGTTGAAATGGATGCCGGCCTTGTCGGGCGTGACGTTGAACACCGCAGTACCGGTCACCGGCTGCGTCCCGCGGTTCTCGGCGTGGTAGCTGACCAGCGCCGTCTCACCCAGCTTGACCTTCACCTCCCGCTGGTTCGGGCGGAAGGACCACGGCAGGCCGCCGTTGACGTCGGCGTTGAAGCGCACGGTGACGGTGCGCTCCAGCACCGTGCCGGGGGCGGCGTCCGCCCGCTGCGTCGTGCCGCCGAAGCCGGTCACCCGGCAGAACAGCGCATAGAGCGGCACCGACGCGTAGGCCAGCCCGACCATGCCGGCGACCAGCGCCAGCAGGCTGACCAGCACCACGCGGTTGCGCCGCCGCACCTGCTCGTTCATGTCAGAACCCGCCCATCCGCACGATCGTGATCAGGTAGAACAGCGCCACCAGCCCGATCAGCGCGGCGAACACCGCCCAGTTGCGCCCGCGCAGGCGGCGGCGCCGTTCCTCGATATCGTCCATGGTCATCACACAGCTCCCGGCACGACGTGCTCGCCCAGCAACAGGGCGAACAGCAGGAAGAGATAAAGGATGGAGAAGCCGAACATCTGCTTGGCCGGCTTGTCGTCGGTGCTGCGCAGCACGCGCACCGCGCACCACACGAACATGGCGCCCAGCACCAGCGATCCCGCCAGGTACACCGGCCCGGCGATGCCCACCCACCAGGGCGCGGCCGCCACCGGCAGCAGGATCAGCGTGTACAGCAGCATCTGCCGCTTGGTGGTCTCCGGCCCCTCGACGACGGGCAGCATCGGCACGCCCGCCCGCGCGTAGTCGCCGCTGCGGAACAGCGCCAGCGCCCAGAAGTGCGGCGGCGTCCACAGGAAGATCAGCAGGAACAGCAGGACCGACGGCAGGTCCACCCCGCCCGTCACCGCCGCCCAGCCGATCATCGGCGGGAAGGCGCCGGCCGCGCCGCCGATGACGATGTTCTGCGGCGTGCGGCGCTTCAGCCAGATCGTGTAGACGAAGACGTAGAACAGCGTGGCCAGCGCCAGGATCGCCGCCGCCACCCAGTTCACGGCAAGGCCCATGACCACCACGGCGGCCACGGCCAGGATGACGCCGAAGGCAAGCGCCTCGTCCGGCGCCACGCGGCCCGATGGGATCGGGCGCTTGGCCGTGCGCGCCATGACCGCGTCGATGTCGCGGTCGTACCACATGTTGATGGCGCCCGACGCGCCCGCGCCGACGGCGATGCACAGCACCGCCACGCAGGCCAGCAGCGGGTGCAGGTGCCCCGGCGCCACGATCATCCCGGCGAAGCCGGTGAACACGACCAGCGACATGACGCGCGGCTTCAGCAGCTCGATGAAGTCGCCGGCCGTGGCGCCCGTGACCTTGTCGCCAGAGACTTTCTGGACGGTGATGTCCGTCATTGTTCTTCTCCCTCCCGGCGTGCACCTTCGACCTTCGCGGGTTGGGCTTCGCCTTTGGCCCGGCCCAACCCGCGAAACACCCCATGCGCTACTTGATGACCGGCAGCGTCTCGAAGGCGTGGAACGGCGGCGGCGAGGACACCGTCCATTCCAGCGTCGTGGCGCTCGGCCCCCAGTAGTTCGCTTCCACCTTCTGGCCGCGGGTCAGCGTGTAGATGGCGATCCACACGAACAACAGCGCGGAACCGAAAGAGATGTAGGCGCCCAGGGAAGAAATCAGGTTCCAGCCGGCGAACGCGTCGGGATAGTCCGGGATGCGGCGCGGCATGCCGTTCAGGCCCAGGAAGTGCTGCGGGAAGAAGGTCAGGTTCACGCCGACGAAGGTCAGCCAGAAGTGCACCTTGCCCCAGAACTCCGGATACTGCCGGCCCGACATCTTGCCGATCCAGTAGTAGAAGCCGGCGAACATGGAGAACACGGCACCCAGCGACAGCACGTAGTGGAAGTGCGCCACCACGTAGTAGGTGTCGTGCAGCACGTTGTCCAAACCGCCGTTGGCCAGAACCACGCCGGTGACGCCGCCGAGCGTGAACAGGAAGATGAAGCCGACCGCCCACAGCATCGGCGTCTTGAACTCGATGGAGCCGCCCCACATGGTGGCGATCCAGCTGAAGATCTTGATGCCGGTCGGCACCGCGATGATCATCGTGGCCGCCGTGAAGTAGGCCTTGGTGTTGACGTCCAGGCCCACGGTGTACATGTGGTGCGCCCACACCACGAAGCCGACCACGCCGATCGCCACCATCGCGTACGCCATGCCCAGGTAGCCGAACACCGGCTTCTTGGAGAAGGTGGAGACGATGTGGCTGATGATGCCGAAAGCCGGCAGGATCATGATGTAGACTTCGGGGTGGCCGAAGAACCAGAACAGGTGCTGGAACAGCAGCGGATCACCGCCGCCTTCCGGGTTGAAGAAGGCCGTGCCGAAGTTGCGGTCGGTCAGCAGCATGGTGATCGCACCGCCCAGCACCGGCACCGCCAACAGCAGCAGGAAGGCGGTGACCAGCATCGCCCACACGAACAGCGGCATCTTGTGCAGCGTCATGCCGGGGGCGCGCATGTTGAAGATGGTGGTGATGAAGTTCACCGCACCCAGCACCGACGACGCACCCGCCAGGTGCAGGGCGAAGATCGCCATGTCCACCGATGGCCCGTTGTGTCCGGTCATCGACGACAAGGGCGGGTAGACGGTCCAGCCCGTGCCCGCACCCGTGCCCACGAAGGACGACGCCAGCAGCAGCAGGAAGGCCGGGATGATCAGCCAGAAGCTGATGTTGTTCATGCGCGGGAACGCCATGTCGGGCGACCCGATCATGAGCGGCACGAACCAGTTGCCGAAGCCGCCGATCAGCGCCGGCATGACCACGAAGAACACCATGATCAGGCCGTGCGCCGTGATGAACACGTTCCACGACTGCCCGTCCGCCACCAGCTGCATGCCGGGCGCCTGAAGCTCGGCGCGCATGATGACGGAGAACAGGCCGCCGATCAGGCCGGCGAAAATGGAAAAGACGATGTAGAGGGTGCCGATGTCCTTGTGGTTGGTGGAGTAAAGCCAGCGCTGAATGAAGCCCGGCTTGTGGTGGTCGTGATCGTGGGCGTGCGCCCCGGTTCCGGTGGTCCCGTTACCCATCTCTCATCCCTCGCGTCGGCGTGATGCCTGAACGGCGTTTGTTGTTCTTCTCCGGCGGGTCAGTTCCGGCGGGTCAGTGCGCGGGGGCTGCCGCCGGCACTTGCGCCAGCTCGCGCTTGGCGTCCGGCGTGCCGTAGGCGACCTTGGCCTTCGCCACCCATTCCGCGAACTTCTCCTTCGACACGGCCTCGACCGTGATCGGCATGAAACCGTGGTTGACGCCGCAGATTTCCGAGCACTGGCCGTAGAACAGGCCTTCCTTCTCGACCTTGAACCACGTCTCGTTCAGGCGGCCGGGGACGGCGTCCTTCTTCACGCCGAAGGCCGGCATGGCCCAGGCGTGGATGACGTCGCCGGCGGTCAGCTGCACGCGCACGACGGTGTCCACCGGAACGACCACGTGGGTGTCGGTGGCCAGCAGGCGCGGCTGGCCGGGCTTCAGCTCGTTCTCCTGCACCATGTAGCTGGAGAAGGCGAAGCCGCCGTGGTCGGGGTATTCGTAATCCCAGTACCACTGCCGGCCGGTGACCTTGATGGTCATCTCCGCTTCCGGCGTGCGCTCCATGACGTAGAGCAGGCGGAACGACGGCACGGCGACGACGATCAGGATGATCACCGGGATCACCGTCCACGCCACCTCCAGAACCGTGTTGTGCGACGTCCGGGTGGGCGTCGGGTTGGCCTTCGCGTTGAAGCGCACGGCCACGTAGGCCAGCAGCGCCAGCACGAACAGCGTGATCACCGTGATGATCACCAGCAGCAGGTCGTGGAAGTTCTCGACCAGGTGCTTGACCGGCGTCACGCCCTCCTGCAGGCCCATGCCCCAGGGCACGGGCTGCCCGGCGGCCCAGGCCGGCTCAAGGAAGCCAAAGACGCCAATAAGGGCCGCCACGCCGGCGGCGCGCAAGGTGTGCCTCTTCATCCCCAACCCTTCTCGTTTTGCCGCGCCGCCGGAGTTCGGTCCCGGCGTTCGCGGATGTCCCTGTCCCCGGTTCCACCGTCCACCCTGTCGTTGCGGCCCCTTCGGGGGCTCGTCGGGCGGTTGCGGCGGGCGCCGGACCACGCGGAATGCCCACAATTGCAATGCGACAATTCCGCGCACCAAAAACGTAGCCATTCGTACGCGTTGATTACAAGGCTTTCCTTTGGCTTGGTGCGACTATACGCCGCAGGCCGTGGCAAGCTTGAACCGTGCGCTGGACTGATTGTTGAGTTTGCTCGTGGGATGTTAAGTGCGACATGTTGTCGCATATCCATGCAAAAATTAGGGGCACACGCAGTGCGGAGCCTGTCATAGGCCCTTATTCCCGCCGGGACCGTGTCCCGGCAGGGTGCGCGCTATGCGACTCGGATAGGTCGGCCGGCGCGTGCGGCCTCAGGCCGCCTCGTCGACGCGGCGCGCGCCCTGCACGAGGCGCTGGAAGGCCCGCTCGAATTCGGCCTGCGCGGCGTCCGCCGTCTCGAAGCGGACGTGCAGCCACGCGTCGCGCCGCTCCAGCACCGAGAACGGCAGCGCCTGCCCCACCCCGTCGATGGACAGGCTGCCGCGCGTCCCCTCCGGCAGGGCCGGCGCGCCGGCCAGGCAGGCGCCGCGCACCGACAGGTCCTGCACGCGCGCCTCCACCTCTCCCGTGCCGGTCGACAGCCGGCAGCGCCGGTCGACGGCGTAGCGCGGGTAGGCCCGGCGGTCGACCTCGCGCGTCGCCGTGCGCACGGCGCGCACCAGCGTTTCCCGCAGGCTGTCGATGCTGGCGGCCAGATCGGCGGCGATGGTGCGGACGTCGGCGGCGCGCCCGCCGTTGGCGGCGGCTTCGGCCGACACCTCGGCGATGCGCTGCGACACCTCCTGCGCCGCCCCTGTCGTCTCGACCACGTTGCGGGAGATCTCGTGCGTCGCCGCACCCTGCTGGTCCATGGCGGCGGCCACCGAACCGGCGATGCCGTCGATCTCGGCGATGGTCTCCGAGATCTCCCGCACCGCGGCCACGGCCTCGGCCGTGTCGCCCTGAACCGAGGCGATCTGGCGGGCGATCTCCTCGGTCGCCTTGGCGGTCTGCACGGCGAGGTTCTTCACCTCCGTGGCGACCACGGCGAAGCCCTTGCCGGCCTCCCCCGCCCGCGCCGCCTCGATCGTGGCGTTCAGCGCCAGCAGGTTCGTCTGCCCGGCGATGGCGCTGATCAGCTTCGCCACGTCGCCGATGCGGCCCACCGTTTCCGCCAGCGCCTGGATGGTCGCGTGCGTCTTCTGCCCGGCGCCGACGGCGCGGCGCGTCACCACGCTGGCGTGGGAGAGCTGGTCGTTGATGGCGCGGATCGACGCCGTCATCTCCTCCACCGCCGTGGCGACCGACTGCGCGTTCGCCAGCGCCTGTTCCGCCGCCGCGGCGACGCTCTGCGAGTTGGCCGAGACCTGGTCCGCCGACGACGCCATGGACCCGGCGCTGCCGTCCATCTGGCGCGTGCGCTGCGCCACCCGCTCGACCGCCGAGCGCATCTCGCGCTCGACCGTGCTCGCCATGGACTCGAGCGCCGCGCGCTTGGCCGCCTCGGCATCGGCTCGCTGGCGTTCCTGCTCGGCGCGCAGGCGCTCGTTCTCCTGGCCGTTGCGCTTGAACACCTCGACGGCTTCGGCCATCAGGCCGATCTCGTCGCGCCGGCCGACGCCCGGCACCGCCACCTCGAAACGCCCCTCGGCCAGCGCGCCCATGGTTTCGGTCAGGCGGTGGATCGGCCGGTTGACCTGCGCGCTGATCACCCACGCCGCCGCGACCGCCAGCACGGCGACGGCCGCCAGCAGCGCCACGCCCAGCCACAGCTCGCCGCCGGCCGCCTCCGCCTCGCGGTCCAGCAGCGCCCGCACCTCCTCGGACGCCGTCGCCTGGGCCTCCAGAATGCGTTCGATGCCGGCCGTCGCCGCGGCGAACCAGCGCACGCCGTCGATCGGGTACGGCTGCCCGGCGGCGCTCGCCGCGAACACGGCGGCGCGGGTCTTCTCGAAATCCGTGAGGAAGGCGCGGTCGATGGCGTCCGCCGACGCCTCGATGCGCGGGCCGAAACCGCCGGCCAGCCGGCGCACGATGGTCCAGCCGCTTTCCACATGGCCGCGGGCGCGCGCCACGGCCTCCAGCTGCGCCGGGGCGAAGGGCTTGCCGCCGGCCACCACCGCGCCGACCATGCCGCGCTCGCGCCCGGCGAATTCGCTCATCTCCCACAGCGCGTTCTTCAGGTCGAAGGCGCGCAGCACGCGCGCGCCGACGCGCGACGGCCCGGCGTCCTCGACCGCGCCGCGCAGCCGCTGGCTGGAGGTGATCAGGGCGCTGACGCCGGGAAACCAGCCGCGCCGCAGCCCGTCGTCGACACCGCCGCCGCCCAGCGCCGAATCGACCTGCCGGCGCAGCTGCGCCGCCGCCTGCATGGTCCCGTCGGCCTCGCCCAACGCCTTCCCGACGGCCGGCGCGGCCGGCATGGCGCGCACCAGCCGCACCGCCTCGGCAAAGGCCGTGTCGCCCTCCTGCCGCTTGGCGGCGATGGTCTGCTTCTGCGCCGGGGTAGCCGCCGCCACGTCGGCCAGCACCGTGTTCGTGGTGCCGCGCTCCACCGCCCAGGCCCCCGCGGCGGTGAGCAGAAGGTCGGAGACGCGGTTGACCGAACGGGCGGCTTCGGCGGCGTGCAGCGCCTCCAGCGCGTCGAGCGCGCGGTTCCCCGCCACCAAGACCAGCATCGCCCCCAGGATGCCCACAAGCACGAGCAGCTTGGCCCGGATGGTCATCGCGTCCCTCCCTGATTTTGTTCTGCAAAAATTTTGCAAAACTTTAGGGATGCAACGGGTGCTCGGGAAACGCGCAAAATGGCGCAGGGGCCTGCAACCCGCGCCGCCCGGATCGCCGTCCGGATCAGTGCATCAGTGCTTGCCGGCCAACGCCTTGCGGATGCGGCGCACGCCGGTCCACACGAAGAACAGCACCACCGGGATCATCAGCCCGACCACGAGATCGGGGTCGACCTTCCAGCCGAAGCCCTTCAGCGACTTGGCGGCGTAGCCGACGATGCCGATCAGGTAATAGCTGATCGCCACCACCGACAGCCCCTCCACCGTCTCCTGCAACCGCAGCTGCAGCTGGGCGCGCCGGTCCATGGACTGGAGGAGTTCGGCGTTCTGCCCCTCCACCGCGATCTCGACGCGGGTGCGCAGCAGGTTGCTGGCGCGCGCCAGGCGCTGCGACAGGCTCTCCAGGCGCGCCTGCACCGCCTCGCAGGTGCGGACCGCCGGGGTCAGGCGGCGTTCCATGAACTCGCTGATCGTCTGCAGCCCTTCGATGCGCACCTCGCGCAGTTCGCCGATGCGGCGGTCGACGATCCCGTGGTAGGCGCGCGCGGCGCCGAAGCGGTAGGCGGTCTCGGCGGCGATCTGCTCGGCCTGCGCCGACAGGCGCGTCAGCCGGTCCAGCACGTCGCGCTCGTCGTCCAGGGTACGCAGCGCCGCCGTGCGCGTGGTCAGCGTGGCGAGGTCCGCCTCGATGGTGCCGATGCGCGGCAGCACCTCGCGCGCCATGGGCAGCGCCATCAGCGCCATCACCCGGTACGTCTCGATCTCCAGCAAACGCTGCACGAAGCGCCCGGCCTGCCGGGTGCCCAGCGAGCGGTCGTGGACGACGATGCGGCTGAACCCGTCGCCGTGGATGCGGTAGTCGGTCCACGCCGTCGCCGCCCCGCCGGCGATCCGCGCGCCGACGTAGGAGTCCGATCCGAACACGCCGGTCAGCAGGCCGCCATCCGGCTCCTCCGTTTCACGATCCAGCAGGGCCACGTGGATGCCGACCATCAGCTCGCCCGGCAGGCCGGCCAGCCAGTCCTTGGGCAGCGCGTCCAGCGCCGGTTCGGCGAAGGGCTCGCCGAACCGGCCGGGGCGGTAGATGGTGTAGGTCGAGAACTCCGTGTGCCGCTCCCACTTCAGGCGGAAGCTGCCGAAGGAACCGCTGTAGTGCGTGGCGCCGCGCGCCGGCTTGGGCACCCCGGCCCATTCGCACAGCCGCTCCAGGTAGCGCCGCTCCAGCTCCGCCGCCCCCTCGCCCGACAGCATGGCCAGCAGCGTGGCGCGCATGGGGGCGGCCAGCGCCTCCGGCGGGCGGGCGTGCACCTCGTTGGTCAGCGCCACGCGTAGCGGGTGGTCCTTCAGCGGACGGTCGGCCACGGCGAGAATGGGGGTGGCGGGCTGGTCGGTCACGGCGGCGTTCCTATGCTCTTTGGAACGGCGAGCCTTGCCGGCCCGCCGTCCCGTCGCCACACTATAGACCACATCCGCCCGCCGGGTGCCTAGACGCCAGCACCCGTACCTTCGTCTGAACAAGACGCACGCACACCGGAGTCAGCATGAGCGCGCTCGCCGTCACCGATGATCTGTTCTTCAACCGCGCCGGCCTCGACCGCCCGCGCGTCGAGGGCCTCGTGGCCGACGCGCTGCGCGGCGCCGACGACGGCGAGCTGTACCTGGAGTACGCGCAGAGCGAGAGCCTGGGCTGGGACGACGGCAAGCTGAAGAGCGCCAGCTTCGACACCACGCAGGGCTTCGGCCTGCGCGCCATCGCCGGCGAGGCGACCGGCTTCGCGCACGCCTCCAACCTGTCGGAGGAGGCGATCCGCCGCGCCGCCGAGACGGTCCGCGCCGTGCAGGCCGGCCACACCGGCACCTCGGCCGAGCCGCCGCCGGGCACCAACCGCGCCCTCTACATCCCCGACAACCCCCTGCACCTCGTCCCCTTCGAGGAGAAGGTGAAGCTGCTGGCGGCCATCGACGCCTACGCCCGCGCCAAGGACCCGCGCGTGCGGCAGGTCAGTTGCTCGATCAGCGGCGAGTGGCAGGCGGTGCAGATCCTGCGCGCCGACGGCGTGCGCGTGGCCGACCTGCGCCCGCTGGTGCGCCTGTCCGTCTCCGTCGTCGTCGCCGACGGCGACAAGATGGAAAGCGGCAGCTACGGCGGCGGCGGCCGCGTCACCTACGAACACTACGTCCGGGAAGAGACGTGGCGTTCCTTCGTCGACGAGGCGTTGCGCCAGGCGCTGATCAACCTCGATTCGGTGGCGGCCCCGGCCGGCGAGATGACGGTGGTGCTGGGCAACGGCTGGCCCGGCATCCTGCTGCACGAGGCGATCGGCCACGGGCTGGAGGGCGACTTCAACCGCAAGAAGACCTCCGCCTTCTCTGGGCTGATGGGCCAGCGCATCGCCGCCCCCGGCGTGACCGTGGTGGACGACGGCACCATCGAGAACTCCCGCGGGTCCATCACCGTGGACGACGAAGGCACGCCCGGCCAGTGCACCACGCTGATCGAGGACGGCATCCTGGTGGGCTTCATGCAGGACCGCATGAACGCGCGCCTGATGGGCATGCGCCCGACCGGCAACGGCCGCCGCCAGAGCTTCTCCCACCACCCGCTGCCGCGCATGACCAACACGGTGATGCGCAACGGCGCGCACACGCCGGAGGAGATCATCGCCTCGGTGAAGAAGGGCCTGTATGCCAAGAACTTCGGCGGCGGTCAGGTGGACATCACGTCCGGCAAGTTCGTGTTCTCGGCCTCCGAGGCCTATTTGATCGAGGACGGCAAGCTGGGTGCGGCGGTGAAGGGTGCGACGCTGATCGGCAACGGCCCGGACAGCCTGACCCGCATCTCCATGATCGGCAACGACAGCCGCCTGGACCCCGG
>NZ_DASPMG010000205.1:0-11435 GCF_035627195.1 Azospirillum sp. | reverse complement strand
GGCCGGCAGGTCGGTGTCGGCGTAGCGCAGCATCAGCTCCTGGTCGCCGGCCACCTGCTGGAGGCAGGCGGTGAGCGCGTCCAGCTCGCGGTTGAGGGCGGAGGCCGTCAGCGGGCCGCTTTCCAGGAAGTCGGTCATGCGCTCCACCGGCACGCGGCGGCGCAACGTCACCGTGGTGCCGGCGGCGGGGGCGGACGCGAAGGCGACGGTGCCGCCGGCGCTGTCCCCGGCGCCGGACACGGTGTAGCCGGTGGACTGGAGGGCGGCGCCCAGGAAGACCTGCACATCCTCCGACGCGAAGATCGGGAACGGGAAGGTGAAGGCGGCCTGCGCGCCGTCGGCGACGTACTGCGCGCGCGGCGTGCCGCGCGGGATCTGGATGGTCGCTGTCATGGGGGGCTCCTTGCGAGGATCAACGTCCTGCGCACGTTTTTCGTATTTCATCGCATCATCGAGTCGTTGCATTCTCTGAATACATTTGAATGCAAATATTTTTATTTAGCGCCCCGTTGAAAGTTGAATCACTCAAACCCAACTCCACCACGCTGCGCAAAGAGCACAACTTTGTTGGCAGCGACATCAGCGAAATCTCTCATGCTGGAGTAAATCATGTTTTCAGCACTCACTAAGTCTGGCCTTACCTTCTACTACAAGAAAGACGCCAAAGGAGAATGGCGTTGGCGCCTGAAGCACAGCAACGGCAATATCATTGCCGACTCTGGCGAAGGATATAAGAACAAGGAAGATTGCCTGCACGGCATCTCCCTGGTTCAGTCGTCGTCGACCGCTCTGATCAAAGAAGAGCATTAAAATACAGGAGGTGCGTCACAAATTATGTGGCGCACCTCCTCGCCAAAACCGAAAGAAGTAGGTTGGGTCTGGACCTATCGTCCTTCACGGCGGGGAATGTTGGGTTTTCGCTAGCGCTCAACCCAACCTACTGCCTGCTGATCCTTGGGGAAGAAGGCGTTGCCCCACCCTCCCACGCTTCGCGTGGGTCCCTCCACGGTCGCCCGCAAGTCGGGCGACCGCGCTTCGCCTACGATCACCTTCGGTGCTCGTTGCCTTCGGCACCGGCTCCGCGCCCCCTGCGGAGCAGGGGGAGGGTGTAAATCAAAAATACTTGCTCAAGAAGGCCAGGCGCTGGCGTTCGGCCAGCTGGGCCTGTTCGAGCAGGTTGCGGCGGCGGCGGTTGTCGATCTCCTGCTGGATCGCCTGGCGTTTCAGCTGGTCGACCCGCGCCGCCTTTTTGCCCTCCGTGTCGGTCTCGTTGACGAGGCCGAGCAGGATCGCCTCGCCCGAGCCGTCGGCGGCGCTGACGCCCTGCCCGCCCAGGCTGGCGCGGCTGCGGGCCATGGCGCGGCGCAACGCGTCGCGGCGACGGCGCTCCTCGGCCTCGGCCTGGGCGGTGAGGGCCGCGAGGCGGCCCTGGGCGTCGGCGTCCTGGGTGGCGGTCTCGGCCTGCTGGCGGGCAAGGGTCTGCGCCGCCTCCTGGTCCTGGGAGCGGGCGAGCCAGCCCAGCTCCTGCGAGCGCTGGGCGGTCTGCTGCGCCTGTTCCCAGGCGCGCTGCTGCTGCTGGCGCTCCCAGTCCTGGCGGCGCAGCTCGTCCTGGCGCTGCCATTCCAGGCGCTGCTGCTCGGCCGCGCGGCGGGCGTCCTCCTCGCGCTGGCGCTGCTCCTGCTGGGCCTTCAGCTCCAGGATCTGGCGCTCGTAGTCGTACCGCTGCTGGGCGCTGGCGGAACTGTCCGACGTGGTCGAGCCGCCGCGCGGGAAGGCGCTGGACACCGTGGAAACGACGGGCGCCACGGCGGTGACGAAAGGGGTGATTCCGGCCATCAGTCGCTCACCTTCAATTCCATGGTGACGGAGAGGAGCGTGAAGGGCAGCGGCGCGTCCTGTTCGATGCGCCACAGCGGCACGTCGATGTCGCGCCGCCAGCCCAGGGCGCGCAGCCGCCGGTCGCCCGACACGCGCGGCGGCGCGCCGTCGGCGGAACCATCGGCCGTTTTCTGGGGCCCGAAGCGGTGCAGCGGCAGGTCGTACAGCCCGCGCCCGACGTCGACGCGCAGCGCCGCCGTGTCCTCCAGCCGGAAGGTGACGGCGACGAGGCGCACCAGCGCACCGTCGGCGACCTGCCCGATCAGGTTGGCGGGCAGCGGTTCGATGACGTGGGCGTAGGGCAACCCGGCCTCCACCCGCGTGGCCGGCGGGTCGAGCGTGATGCGCCCGGCGGTGACGGGAACGGGGGCGCGCTGCACGCCGTCGGCCACGACGGCGACGCTACGGCCCTCCAGGTGGTCGAGCCCGGACCAGACGGCGATGGGCGTCTCGCTCTCCCCCACCAGGGCTGAGTCGAGGTTGAGGGTGTCGTCGAACCGCTCGATGGTCCAGGCGCTGCCGCGCCGGACCAGCAGATAGACGTCGTCGCCGACCACGGCGACGGAGCGCGCCTGCCCGTCGGTGGTCAGGCGCGTCCAGGCCGTCACCTGTTCGGCGCGGTAGACGGTGAGCGCGCCGATGGCGCCGTCCTCCATCACCACGAACAGCAGGCGGCGGCTCTTGTCGAAGTCCTGGTCGCGCGGCTTGCCGACGATGTGGCGGGCCAGCAATGCCAAGTCGTTGGCCTGGTAGGCGGCCTCGGTGTCGGTGTACAGGAACTCCCGCACCTCCTTGCCGTTGCGCGACACGAACAGAGTAGCGCCGTCCACGTCACGCGGCGCCAGCGTGCGGTCGACGGGGGAGCCGATGCGCGTCTGCCGGTTCAGCTGGATGTTCTGCGGCGTCAGCGGATCGCCCGACACCATGTACTCGGCCCCGGACGTGAAGAGCTGCAGGTGGCGGCCGGAGAAGACGGCGCGGATGGCGTTCACCTGATCGGACAGGATGCCGAACTCGATCGCCTCGTCGTCCTGGCCGGTGCCCAGGTCGAAGTTCCAGATGTCGGCCGAGCGCGACAGCCACAGCCGGTTGGGCAGGTCGCGCGAGCCGCCGACGACCAGCCGGTCCTGGTGGAATGCCGCCGCCACCGGCCAGCCGCGGCGCGGGCTGAAGGCCTGCTCGTCCCAGTTCACCGTGGCGTTGGTGTTGGGCAGCGTCTGTTGCACCGTGGCGTTGACCTGGGTGGCGGAGACGACGCCGGTGACCAGCACCTGTTTGCCCTGGATGCGCAGGCGCGTGTCCTCGTGCAGCGGGTCGAACACGGGGGCGGACGCCGTCACCGTGATGGCGCCGGTGGTGCCGGACGGGGTGAGCGTCACGGCGGCGTCGGCGAAGCGGTAGAAGGGCGTGCGCAGCGCGCCGTCCTCCTCCACATAGGCCCACTCGGCCAGCGTCCAGGTGGTGGCGCCGCTGCGCGTCAGTTTGCGCGGGGCCACGTCGGGGTGGCAGACCAGCAGGGTGTCGGCGCTCTGCGTCCAGGTGATCTGGTCCAGCTGCGCGGCGGTCCACGGGGCGTCGACCGAGGCGATGCGCGCGTCGTCCTGGTAGACGTCGATCATGCCGGCCGAGAAGGCCAGCAGGTAGACCTGCTCCGTGTTGAACTCGAACGCCACCAGCCGGCCGGGGCCGCGCGCCGCGTCGACGAAGGCGAGGCCGGAGCGGCGGGTGACGCCGCCGGTGGGGTGGATGAAGAGGTTGCGCAGGGACAGCGCCCCGTTGTCGTAGGCGCGCAGGTCGCCGCGCCCGAGCAGGCGGCGCGAGATCTCGCCCGCCGTGAAGTTGGTCTTGACCTGCCGGATCCGGGGCATCAGCCGCGCGCCTCGATCAGCGAGAAATCCTCGAAGCCCGGCTGCACGTCCTGCTGCGCGTCGATCAGCCGGGCGCGGCGGAACTCCTGCTCGGCCAGGCGCTGGAGCACCTCGGCGCGGCTGGAGTTCTCGGTCAGCGGCAGGCAGAACTCGGCCGCGAGGCGGGCGATGAGCGCCTGATCGAAGAAGGCCGGGAAGTCCTCCGGCTCCGGACGGCAGACGTAGGTCAGCACGACGGCGTCGGCCGCGGCGTGCAGCGCCTTGCCGGATATCCGGTAGTCGAGGCCGCGCCCCCGCCCGGCGCCGGCCGAGAGTGCCCGCAGGAAATCCGCCGGCAGCTGGAAGGCGTGCGCGTAGTCGGCCAGCGGTGCGGTGGCGAGGCGCGGCAGCGCGGCCTGCGCGGTGGCGAAGCTCCAGGCGCGGGCCGAGAGCAGCGCGTCGCGCGTGGGGGCGTACAGCGCGTCCGCCACTTCGGCTTCCGCCGTGCCCTCGTCGAAGGCGGCGATCGGCGCCGCGCCGATCTTCAGCAGCGCCCGGCTGCACAATCCGATCGCGGTGAGTGCCATGGGGAATTCCTTTTTGAACCCTCCCCCAGCCCCGCTGGGGGAGGGAGGGACCCACGCGCAGCGTGGGAGGGTGGGGGCAAGTTGTCGGCGAGGATCAGCGGCCCGCCCGGCGTAGGTTGGGTCGAGACCCAACACCCCTCGCGTCGCTGGGACTGTTGGGTTTTCGCTGACGCTCAACCCAACCTACGAACACTGATCCTTGGACAAGGCGTTGCCCCCACCCTTCCCGCCTTCGGCGGGCCCCTTCCCTCCCCCTGCGGAGCAGGGGGAGGGGGTGATCGTCAATCGCTGTCGGTCGCGCCGACCTGGGTCAGGTTGGCGACGTCGACGGTGCCGGAGGCGTTGCCGGCGACCAGGAAGATGCCGCCCACAGCCGTGCCGCTGGCGCCGGTGTTGGCGAGGATCATGTCGCCAGTGCGCAGCAGGTCGGCGGCGCCGTTGAAGTAGCCGGTGGTGTCGACGTCGCCGTGGGCGTCGGCGGTGGTGTAGTGCCAGAGCGTGAAGCCGTTGGCGTAGGCCAGCACGCTCAGGTCCTTCGGGGCGAAGGCCATGGGAAACTCCATCAGGGAATGGGAAACGGGGGCCGGAGGCGCGCCTATTCGAGGCAGCGCAGCGTGACGACGCCCGTGGGGTCGATGAGGCAGGCGCCCTGGCTCATCATGTTGTTGACGAAGTGCGAGGCGCGGTCGCCGTGCCACGTCACGTCGGTCTTCACGTCGGCACCGGAGGCGTGGCCGACCGCCGTCTTGTGGTACCAGTGGCACAGGCGCGCGCCGTCCTTCAGCGTCAGGCCGGAGTGCGGGACCCACAGCGTGCCCAGCCAGCGCTTGGCCTGGGTGCCGCGCCAGGGCAGCTCGTCCGCGCCGACGTAGTCGGAATTGGCGAACTCGTCGATGCCCAGCAGCTGGCTCCACTGCTTCCAGCCGACCACGGCGTAGCGCTGGCCGTCGTCGGGCACGTCGGCGTTGCCCATCTTCTCGAACGCCTCCAGGACCTTGGCCTTGGTCAGGCCGTCGGTGGCGGCCCCGGCGTGGTTGGCGGACTTGTCGAGTTCGAGGATGATCAGCTCGTCCGTCTTGCGGCCCAGGGCGTAGGCGCCGGCGTTGGCGATCACCTGCCGCTCGTCGATGTTGGTCTTCAATTCGTCCATCTTGTCGACCCAGTCGCCGGCGTAGTAGTCGGCCAGCAGGCACTCCACCGGCTCGTGCTCGACGTTCATCACCGGCACCTGGCCGTGCCGCGCCTTGGTGGAGGCGGTGCCCTTGCCGACCTTCTGGAAGACGGTGGAGGCGCCCCGGACGTTGTTCTTGGCACGGACCGTGTTGCGCAGCTTGGAGCCCATGCGCTGGAAGGCCTCGTGCACCTCGCGCTCGAACTGCTTGACGAAGGCGTTGGCCACGGTGGTGGACATAGGATTGCGTTCCTTTTGAAAAGCCGAAAAGGGATCGGGGAGCGCGATCCGCCATCCGGTTGTCGGGCGCGATGGATCCGGCGCGTCCGGCCGTGGGCGAGCGCACAAAAGGAAAGGGCTGGCCGGGCCTTTCGGTTGTCCGGCCAGCCCTTTCCAGGCTAGGCATGCAGGAGTGGAAGCGTCGCCGCCCACCGTGGAGGGGAGGATACACGGGGGGCGTTGACAAGGAGAGTTGTAGGACCGGACGCGGTCTGCGTCAAGAAAAAAATCCTACATTCAAACGTATGCGCGCGTGCGGGACAGGGGCGCGCTACGCGCGCTGCTTCAGGCGCTGTTCCAGCAGGCCGGCGGCCTCGGCGGCGGGAACGGGGCGGCCGGTCAGCCAGCCCTGGACGACGAGGCAGTTGTGGTGGCGCAGGAAATGCGCCTGCTCCGGCCGCTCCACCCCCTCGGCCACCACGGTCAGGCCTAGGAGGTCGGCCATGGAGATGATGGTGGAAACGATGCCGGCGTCCTCGCGTTCGCGCGGAACGCCGCCGACGAAGGAGCGGTCGATCTTCAGCGTCGTGATCGGCAGCCGCTTCAGGTAGCTCAAGGACGAATGGCCGGTGCCGAAATCGTCCACCGCCACGCGCACGCCGGCCGCCTTCAGCTCCTCCAGCACGGTCAGCGCATGCTCCAGGTCCTGCATCACCGCACCCTCGGTGATCTCCAGCTCGATCAGGTCGGGGGTGAGCGCATACTTGGCCATGACACGGAGGAAGTCTTCGCTGGAGCGCTGGCGCAGCTGCCGGGGCGAGATGTTGACGGCCACCGGCACCGGCTCCATGCCCTGGTCGATCCACTCGCGCATCTGCCGGCAGGCTTCCTCCAGCACCCAGTCGCCCAGCGGGACGATGAAGCCGGTCTCCTCGGCCACCGGGATGAACTCGCCGGGCGGGACCATGCCGTGGCCGGGGCGTTCCCAGCGCAGCAGCGCCTCGAACCCCTCCAGCGCGAAGTCGACCAGCGACACCTTGGGCTGGTAGTGCAGCCGGTACTCGCCGGCCGCCAGCGCGGCGCGCAGGTCGCGGTCCAGCGCCAGGTGGCGGCGCGCCTGGTCGGCCATCTCCTTCTGGAAGAAGGCGTGGCGCCGGCCGCCCATGCGCTTGGCGGCGTACAGCGCGGTGTCGGCGGCGCGGATCAGCTCGTGCACGTCGTCGGCATGATCGGGGAACAGCGCGATGCCGATGGAGGGGCGCACGTAGTGCTCGGTCCCCAGCAGCTCCACCGGGGTGTCGAAGGCGGTGAGGATACGCTGGGCCACGGCGGCGGACTCCTCGCCATCCGCCACCTCCTCCAGCAGGATGGCGAAGTCGTCGGAGCCGATGCGGCCCACCGTGTCGGCGGTGCGCACGGTGGCCTGCACGCGCTTGGCGACCTCCAGCAGCAGGGCGTCGCCGGCGTGGTGGCCCAGCGTGTCGGTGATCAGCTTGAAGCGCGACAGGTCCATGCACAGCACGGCGAAGCGCCGGTTGTGGCGGCGCGCCCGTTCGACGGCGCTCTCCACCAGCGACTCGATGAGCGCGCGGTTGGGCAGGCCGGTCAGCCGGTCGCGGGTGGCGAGGCGCAGCAGCTCGCGCTCGTGCTCCAGCCGTTCGGTGATGTCGGCCAGCACGGCGATGTAGTGATGCCGGCCGCCCAGCGGCAGGCCCGACAGCGACAGCGACACCTCCGCCCGCGGCTGGCCGGGCCGCTCGATGCCCAACCCTTCGACGCGCACCGCCTTGCCGCCCGACGCGTTGGCCCGGCGCGTCTCGAACATGGCCTCGACCCTGCCGCGGTCCTCCTCGGCGAACAGCGCGGCGAAGCCGTGGCCGACCAGCTCCGGGCCGGCGAGGCCGAACAGCGACTCGGCGGCCGGGTTGTGTTCGGCGATGGCGCCGTCCTCGCCGACCAGGACGATCGCCTCGCCGACGTTGCGCATGATGCCGGACAGCCGCTCGTCACGCTCGATGATGGCGCCGGCGGCGCGGCGGAAGTATTCCAGCGCGCGGGCCATGGCGCCGAACTCGTCGGTGCGGTCCTGGCCGGGGATGTCGATGTCCGTGCGCCCCTGGGTGAGGCGCGCCATGCGCGACGACAGCGCCTCCAGCGGCCCCAGCACGTGTTCCGACAAAAAGGCCGACAGCGGCCAGGACAGCACCAGCAGCAGCGCCAGGAAGCCGCCGAAGGCCAGCACGTTGCGGGTGAACTCGCGGTCCAGGTCGGCGGTGCCGAAGGCGGCGCCGATGGTCCAGCCCCACGGCTCGAACCGGCCGGTGGCGACGACGGCCCGGCCGCTCTCGGGCCAGCCGGCGGGGGCCTGCCCCTCGGTGAAGACGGTCAGGCGGAAGACGTCGCCGCCCAGCCCCTGCACGGCCAGCGTGGCGCGGGCGCGCGCGTCGCTGACCGACAGCTCGCCGCGCTGGACGGCGCCGTTCAGGCTGGCCAGCATGGACTGCGCGGATTCGACCAGCCCGGCGGCCAGCCGCTCGCGCTCGCCGATCATGCCCTGGCGCAGGAGGTACAACGCCGGAATGGCCGCCAACAGGCAGCCGAGCAGGCCGACGATGGTCAGCCAGCGGATCTTCCGACGCAGTGTCATGCCCTGCCGCACGTCCCTTCCGGCCGCGCGGGGAAGCAGCGGGCCGGGTTATGTTTCCGTAATCAAACTGACGATTTCATTACAGGGATGCAACATCCTTTTCGGCATCGCGGCGCGGATTCTTGCGCCTTTTCGTTGCGGCTCGCGATCATTATCAATCGAAGGGAACACTTGGCGATGGCTGACGCACAAACAAAAGGCCCCTCTCCCTTGAGGGGAGAGGGGTTGGGGTGAGGGTGGTTACGGCCGGATGGCCGGAAGAAAGACTCTTTGTCCCGGCTTCCGCCGGTAACGACCCCTCATCCCAACCCTTCTCCCTCAAGGGGAGAAGGGCTTCATAGGTCACTACGCCCCCGGGTACAGGCGCTGGAAGCCCTCGGTCACCTTGGCGACGGTGGCGGGGTCGCGGTCGCGCCAGTAGCGGGGATCGCGCATCAGGGCGTGCAGGTCGCCCTCGCCCGCCGCGGCGGCGGGCTCGCCGCGCTCCAGGGCGGACGGCTCGCCGCCGGTCATCATCCGGTAGAGCGCCATCACCCCTTCATAGGTGGTCGACAGGCCCTCGACCGCCGCCGCCGGCAGGTTCTTGGCCGCCCAGGCGAGCAGCTGGCGCGACACCTCCCGCCATTTGGCCTCGCCGCCGAAATGCTCGACCAGACGTTCGACCTCGCGCTCGGCCTGGAACTCGGCGGCCAGCTGCTGGATCAGCGGCATCAGGTGCTCCGCCGCAAGGTCGTAGACCAGCTGCGCCTGCTGCGGCGAGAAGCCGGCGCCGTGCAGGCGGGCGTTGATCGCCGGGTCGGGCGTGAACATGCCGTGGTCGCAGGCGATGCAGTAGCCGTCCGGGCTGTCCGGCACGCCGAGCAGGCTGTTGATCCGCGACGGGTCGACGCCCGCCGCCAGCCGGCGTTCCAGCTCCAGGTAGGACTTCAGCAGCGCGTCGACGCGCACGGCGCCAGCCTGCGCGTCCCAGAACTTCTCGGGCAGCAGCGGCGGGCGGACACCGGATAACGATGCGGATAACGACGGGTCGGCCGGCGGGGCGGCGGGTAAGCCCTCGGGCACGGTGGCGGTCAGCAGGTTTTCGGCCATGGCGGTTCTCCCAAGCAGGGGTCAGGGTGAGGTGGGGGTCCCCCGGCCGCGCGCGGCCAGGGCGAGGATGGTGGCGACAAGGGCGCGCTGGCCCTCCAAGTGGCGCAGCGCCGCCTCCGGCGCGTCGGGGCCCAGCGTGCGGCTGAGCGTCATGGCGCGCAGCACGGCCAGCACGCGCTCCCCGTCCGGGCCGGCGAAACAGCGGGCGAAGCTGGGTGCGGGGTCGTCAGCCGGGTTGGGGTTTGCGGGATCGGCGAACCAGTCCCAGCCGGCGGCGTCAGCCATGCGGCACCTCCGCCGGCACCGGGGATGGCGGCGGGGCGGCGGCGCTGCGCACCAGCTTGGCCGGAACGCCGAACGCCTCGGCCAGCCAGCGGGCGGTGGCGGCGGCGTCCACGGTGGCCAGCGCCGAGGGGCCGAGCGCCTGCGCCGCCTCCAGCCAGCGCAGCGTCGCCTGGGCGTCGCGCTGCGCCTGCGCCTGGGCCAGCGGCGAGCGGTGCTGGAGCTGCACCAGCCGGCCGTCGACCATCACGTCGGGGATCTCGCCGCGCCGACGCAGGATGGCCACGCCGCGCAGCACCAGCGGGGTCAGCAGCTCCGCCTGCAGCCGGCCGTAGGTGGCGCCTAGCAGGCGCGCCATCTCGGCCGAGCGCTCCAGCACCTCGGTCGCCGTCATGCGCCCCTCGGCGATGGGGGCGAGGCGGTCGGCCATGAGCGCGTGGCGGATGCGCGCCCGCAGGTCGTCGAGCACGAGTTGGGAGACGTCGAACCGCCCGGGGGCGGCCAGCGGCGTCAGCCCGGCGGAGCCCACCGCCTTCGGAATGATGGTGCCGGGAACGAGGCGGATGCTGGCCGGGTTCAGCACGCCGTCGTCGTCCGCCTGCCAGATGCCGGTGACGGCGATGGAGGCGTTCTTCAGCACGAGTTCGACCACCTTGTTCGCCGTCTTGATGTCCGGCAGCGCCTTCATGACGGGGGAGCGGCCGTAGACCTCGCCCGGCGCCTTCAGCCAGCGGAAGCTGATGAAGGGGGACTGGGCGAAGCGCCCCTCGGCCAGCAGCACCGGTTCGGCGATGCCGCTGTCCAGCACCACGGTCCAGCGGTAGGCGGTGCCCTCCGGCAGCACCGCCTCGACCACGGCGAAGCGGGCGTCGGGGTCCTCCTGCGCGCGCCGGCGCACCTCCTCCGGGATGTCGGCGGCGGCAAAGCGCCGGACGATCTGGGCCAGCGTCCGCTCGCTGCGGCGGTAGGTGCCGTCCAGGCGGCCCTCCGGCCCTTCCTCCAGCACCGCCTCGGCCAGCGGCACGGCGGTGAAGCGGAAACTGGACGCCTCGCCGGGGGCGGACTCCTCCATCAGCAGGCAGGCGGTGCCGACGGTGGCGAGGTCGAGGAAGGCTTGGTGCGCCTCCACGGCGTAGTTGGAGCGGTCGAAATGCGCCTGCGCGATGGCCGCGGCGCGGTCGAGCATGGGGGCGACGCGGTCGCGCTCGGCGTCCGACAGGTCGGGGCCGGGGACCAGCGCGAACCAGCTGGACCACGGCGGGGTCAGCTGCGCCAGCAGGCTGGCGGCCAGCTGTTCCACCGCGTCGGGCGCGGTGCCGTCGAACAGCCGGTCGACGCGGCGCTCGCCGGGGCGGGCGGCGTGCAGGAACGGCCGGCCGTTGGGCAGGGCGTAGTCGTAGCAGTCCTGCCAATGGCTCTCCCACACCGACCGGCGCTGGCGCGCGGCGTTGTAGCGTTCGAGGAGGAGGGCCGGTTCCGGTTGGGTCTTCTTCGCGGCGGTCACGGCGTCACTCCCCCAGGAGGCGCTTGCGCGCGGGCGCCAGTGCGTTGGTGTCGAGCACGCCGCGCCAGGAGGTGCGCACCAGACCGGCGCGGCTGCGCGTGCGGCGCTGCATGGCCTTCTCGGCCACCGCCTCCGGGTCCGGGTCCGGCTCGGCGGGCGGCTGCTGCACCGGGGCGGGGGTCGGGGCGGGGGTGGGAGCGGGCGTGTAGGA
>NZ_DASPMG010000204.1:0-21647 GCF_035627195.1 Azospirillum sp. | reverse complement strand
AAGGAGCGCCTGCCCCTTGTTTCTTCTGAGCGTCAGCCGCAAAACCCAACGTGTTCGCGATAACGTGCTCGCGATGCCGGCGGTGTTGGGTTTTCGCTGGCGCTCAACCCAACCTACGACGCTTAGACAGCGGCCTACGCGCGCCGGAACACCAGCGAGGTGTTGATGCCGCCGAAGGCGAAGTTGTTGGACATCAGGTGCTCCACGTCCAGCCGGCGCGGCTCGCCCATCACGTAGTCCAGAGGCGCGCAGCGCTCGTCCACGTGCTCCAGGTTCGCGGTGGGGGCGAACCAGCCGTCGCGCATCATCTCGATGCCCAGCCACGCCTCCATGGCGCCGCAGGCCCCCAGGGAGTGGCCGAAGTAGCTTTTCAGCGAATGGATGGGGGCGCGTTCGCCGAACACGGCGTGGGTGGCGGCGGTCTCGGCGATGTCCCCCCATTCGGTCGCGGTGCCGTGGCCGTTGACGAAGCCGATGGCGGACGCGGACAGGCCGGCGTCCTCCAGCGCCATGCACAGCGCGATCTCCATGGTCTCCGCCTGCGGCTGGGTGACGTGGTTGCCGTCGGAGTTGCAGGCGAAGCCCATCACCTCGGCGTGGATGGTGGCGCCGCGGGCCAGCGCGCGCTCGCGCTCCTCCAGGATCAGGGTGCAGGCCCCCTCGCCGATCACCAGGCCGTCGCGGTCGCGGTCGTAGGGGCGCGGGCTGGTGTGCGGGCGGTCGTTGCGGGTGGAGGTGGCGTAGAGCGTGTCGAACACCGCCGATTCCGTCACGTCCAGCTCGTCCGCCCCGCCGGCGATCATCACGTCGGCCTTGCCCCACTTGATCGCCTCGTAGGCGTAGCCGATGCCCTGGCTGCCCGACGTGCACGCGCTGCTGGTCGGGATGATGCGGCCCGTCACGCCGAAGAACAGGCCGATGTTCACCGCCGCCGTGTGGCTCATCATCTGGATGTAGCTGGTCGCGTTCAGCGTCTTCGACCGCCCCTCCGTCATCAGCTCGGCGAAGGCGATGACGGGCGCCGGGCTGCCGAAGGAGGAGCCGTAGGCGATGCCCGTGCGGCCGGACTTCACCACCGGATCGTCGCCGAGCCCCGCGTCGGCCAGCGCGCGTTCGGTGGCGTAGACGGCCATGCGCGACACCGGGCCCATGGTGCGCGTCTTCTTGCGCGGGTAGCGGTCGTCGACCGAGAAGTCGACGACGGGGGCGGCAAGGCGGGTGTTGATCCCCTCGTACCGGTCCCATTCGGCCATTGTGCGCACGGCGGTCTCGCCGCGCGCCATGCGGGCGCGGATGCCCGGCCAGTCGGTGCCGAGCGCCGTGACGCCCCCCATGCCCGTGACGACCACCCTGCGCGTCATACCATGCCCCCGTTCACCGAAATCACCTGCCGCGTCACGTAGGCCGCCCCGTCCGAGCAGAGGAAGGAGACGGCGGCCGCCACTTCCTCCGGCCGGCCGACGCGGCGCATGGGCACGATCTTCATCACCTCGTCCAGCGGCAGGCCTTCGGTCATCTGCGTTTCGATGATGCCGGGGGCCACGCAGTTCACGGTGATGTTCCGCTTGGCCAGCTCGATCGCCAGCGACTTGGTGGCGCCGATGATGCCGGCCTTGGCGGCGCTGTAGTTGGTCTGCCCGCGGTTGCCGGCGATGCCCGACACCGAGGACAGGGTGACGATGCGCCCGCCCTTCCGGGCCGAGATCATCGGCATCGCCACCGGCTTCAGCACGTTGTAGAAGCCGTCCAGGTTGGTGTGCAGCACCGAATCCCAGTCATCGTCGGTCAGGGCCGGGAAGGCGGCGTCGCGGGCGATGCCGGCGTTCAGCACGGCGCCGTAGTAGGCCCCGTGCGCCTCGATATCCGCCTCCAGCGCGGTGCGGCAGGCGTCGCGGTCGGCGATGTCGAAGCCGAGCACGCGGCCATCCCCGCCGGCCTCCCGGATCGCGGCCAGCGTTGCCTCCGCGCCGTCGCGGTCGCGGCCGTAGTGGACCACGATGGTGAAGCCGTCGCGGCCCAGCCGCTCCGCAATCGCGCGGCCGATGCCCTTGCTGGCGCCGGTCACCAGGATCGTTCTGTTCATGATGATGAAGCCCTTCCCTGCCCAAGCAGCGCCGATGCGTCCGCCGGCTGGTACACCGTGAGCTGCGCCGTGGCCACCGGCTCTGCGGCGGGCGGCGCCACCGCGCAGTCGAACACACCCATCTCGCCGTCGCGGTAGACCAGCGAGACGGCCACCTCCAGCCGCTCGCCGTCGGCAAACCACGGCCGGGCGGCGCGGAAGTCGCGCGTGCCCAGCAGCAGGCCCAGGCGCACGGCATCGCCGCTTTCCAGCGCTTCGGCACCGACGTAGGCGCCACAGGACTGGGCCATCCATTCGATGGCGACGTGCGCGGCGATGCCCCGGCGGGCCGGGTCATAGAAGGGGGCCTCGGGGCGCACCGTCACCTCGGCCAGCAGGCGGCCCTCCGCCCAGGACAGCACGCGGTCGATCAGGATCATGGGCGGGGCGTGCGGCAGCAGGGCCGCCACCGGCCAGGGGCAGGGCTTCATGGCTCACCTCCCCGGCCGAGCACGAGGGCCACGTTGCTGCCGCCGAAGGCGAAGGAGTTGCTGAGCATCGCCGCCGGCCCGGCCGGGTCGGCCAGCCGGGCGCCGGGAGCGGCCAGCGCCAGCAGCGGGATGGCCGGGTCGGCCACACCGTCCCACAGGTGCGGCGGCAGCAGCCCGTCCGGGTTGTCGGCACGGCTGAGCGTCAGCCACAGGAAGGCGGCCTCGCACGCACCGGCGGCGCCCAGCGTGTGGCCGGTCATCGCCTTGGTCGAGCTGCAGGGGACGGCGGCGCCGAACAGCGCGTGCACCGCCTTGCCCTCCATGGAATCGTTCAGCGCCGTGCCGGTGCCGTGCAGGTTGACGTAGGCGATGCCGGCGGGCGTCAGGCCGGCGTCGGCGACGGCCGCGCGCATGGCCTCCAGCGCACCGCGCCCCTCCGGGTCCGGCGCGCTGACGTGGTGGGCGTCGGAGCCCTCGCCCGCACCCAGGAACATCACCGGGGCGGGGTCGCGCGTCAGCAGGAAGGCCGCCGCCGCCTCGCCCACGTTGATGCCGTCGCGGTTCGCGCTGAACGGGTTGCACAGGCCGGCCGACACCGCCTCCAGCGACGCGAAGCCGCCCACCGTCATGCGGCACAGCGTGTCGGCGCCGCCGACCACGGCGGCGTCGCACAGGCCGGCGCGGATCAGCCGGCGTGCGGCGGCGAACACCTTGGCGCTGGACGAACAGGCGGTGGCCACCGTGTAGGCCGGGCCGGTCAGGCCCAGCGCCTCGGCCGCGTAGGCGGACAGGCTGCCGGTTTCCTGCTGGCGGTAGTGGAAGCCGGGGGGCCACGCGCCGCCGCGCGCGCGCGCGGCGTAGGCGGCCTCCCCCTCCGCGATGCCGGCGGTGCTGGTGCCCAGCACGACGGCGACGCGGTGGCGGCCGAAGCGGGCGGCGGCCTCCTGGATGGCGTCGGCGATCTGCGCCAGCGCCACGCCCATCAGGCGGTTGTTGCGGGTGTCGTGCGCGTCCGCGACGGGGGGCAGCGGGCCGGGGACGGCGCCGACGTGCACGGTGCGGCCGGGGATCAGGTCGTGGCGCGCCACCAGCCCGCTTCGCGTGCCGGCGAACAGCGCGGCGGCCACGGCGGCGCGGCCGGTGCCGAGGGGCGTGGCGAGGCCCATGGCGGGGATGCCCAGCGGAAGGGCGGTCACGGTAACGCCTCCCGCGACTGCACCTCGATCTCATAGCCCCAGGCGCGGTTGCGGTAGCGCAGCGTGCCGGTCCACGGCGCGCCGGGGTCCCAGCCGTAGTCGGCGTGCAGCAGCTCCCGCCCGCCCACCTGCACCGTGCGGGTGCGGGGGCCGGTGGTCAGCACGGCGCCGCTGGGGGCGAGCGCCTGACGCACCGCGGCCTCCGGCCAGTACAGCACGACGAGGTCGGCCAGCATGCTGCCCGGACGCATAGCGGGCGGCAGCCAGGGGGCGGCGTCCACGTCCAGGCCGGCGTCGGTCCAGGTGACGGTCATGGCGCGGCGGCCCATGGTGTCCAGCCCGACCAGGAGGAAGCGTTCGGGGGTGACGCTGAGATGGCCCTCGAACACGAAGGTCTCGCCGTCGCGCGTGCCGGTGATGAGCTGCGCCGCCTCCACCGTGCGGCCGAGGTCGGCCGGGCGCGGCAGGGCAAGGCGCTGCTCCGGGCCGAGCAGCGGTGCGGCCGCGTCCGTGTCCGGCGTTCGTCCGGCGCAGCCCGCCGCCGCGACCAGCAGCAGCGCCGCCAACAGCTTTCCCCATCCCCTCATGATGCGCGCAGACCGCCCCCGGTTTGAAAAAGCGCGCGAGCATACACGAAGAGGCATGGTCATGCAGCGCCCGCTGCAACTTTCTGCACCCGCCCGCGCGCCGCCAGCGGTGAGAAGAAAAAGGCAAGCGCGATGCCCGCCAGCATGGTGAGGCCGAAGCCGTGCACGGCCGCCACGCCGCTGAACGCCAGCAGGCCGAAGGAGAGCAGCGTCGTCAGCGTCGCCAGCCAGACCGCCAGCAGGGTGACCGGCCGGTGGGCCGCGTCCCCCTCCGCGCAGAAGACGGCGTAGTCCATGCCGACGGCCAGCACCAGCACCAGCGCCATGGCGTGGAAGAAGGTGAAGGGCTGCCCCGCCAGACCGACGACGGCCGGGGCGAGGATCACCGCCGCCAGCGGCGGCAGCATGGTGCGCAGGCCACCCCACAGGCCGTAGCGCCACGCCAGCGCCGGCACCATCAGCAACGCCGACAGCGCCACCAGCCACAGCGCCCGGTGGCGGTACTGGGCAAGCAGCGCCGAGAAGTCCGCCGTGGGGTCGACCAGCCGCACGCCCTCCACCCCCGCCAGCGCGGCGCGCACGGCGGCCGGGTCGGTCAGGCCCTGCAAGGCGACGGCGTGCAGGCCGGGGGCGAGCACGAGGTCGGCCAGCAGCGGCACCCCGGCGGCGACGGCCGTGTCGAGGGTCAGGACGGCGGCCGGGTCGTCCTTGGCCGGCGGCTCGTCCGGCAGGCCGAGCTGGGCGCGGTGGGCGGCCAGATGGGGCGTTTCCAGCGCGTCGCGGCGCAGGGCGCGGTTCTCCCGCTGGCGCGCGGCCGAGGGGACGAAGGAGGCGGGGGACTGGAAGCCGGCCAGGGCGCCTTCGGTCTTCAGGCGGGTGAGGATATCCGCCGCCTGCTCCTGGCGGCGCAGCGCCGCCTCGTCATCGGCGGCCTGGACCAGCACGAACTGCTGCGCGGTGGTCGCGCCGATCAGGCGCTGGATCTCCTGCTGCTCGGCCACCAGCGTCGGCGAGAGGGCCTGCAGGCGGCGCACGTCGTCGTCGGCGTGCAGGCGCCACAGGCCGGCGGCGCCGGCCACGGCGGCGGCCAGCAGCAGGGCGGCGCGGACGCCGCGCAGGCCCGGCGCCTCCCAGAACCGCCAGAGGCGGGCGGACAGGCGCAGCAGGGTGCGGCCGTGCGCCAGCGGCATGCCGCGGTCGAGGCGGGGCAGCCACAACACCACCGTCAGATAGGCGGCGATCAGGCCGAGAACCGAGAACACGGCGATCTGCCGCAGCCCCGGAAACGGCGCCAGCGCCAGCGTGGCGTAGCCGATCAGCGTGGTCGCCAGCCCCAGCGTGATGCCGGGCAGCACGTGGCGCAGCCGCGCGCGCGGGTCGGCCATCGCCGGATCGAACAGGCCGGCGCTGTAGTGCAGGCTGTAGTCGACGGCGACGCCGATCAGGCTGGTGCCGAACAGCAGCGCTGCCACGTGCAGCTCCCCGAACAGGGCGAGGCTGCCGGCCAGCCCAGCGCCGATGCCCACCCCCAGCGCCAGCACGTTGTGCAGCAGCGGCCCGGCGCGGCGGAACACCAGCAGGATCAGCAGCACCGTGCCCGCCATCGACAGCCCGCCGATCAGCGAACTCTCGCCGATGGCCGTCTGCGAGCCGGCGTGCGCGAAGAACACGGCACCCAGGCGCTTCACCTTCAGGCCGGGGTGTTGGGCGGTGAGCGCGGCGGTGGCGGCGTCCAGGACGCCGACGACGCGGTCCTGCACCGCCAGCTCGAACGGCTCGCGCGTCAGGGTGCCGGCGACCAGGACCCAGGTGGTGCCGTCCTGGGTGAGGCTCAGCATCCCCTCGTCCGGGGCCAGCCGGGACATGGGGAACGGCAGGCTGGTGAAGAAGGATTGCAGCAGCAGGAAGGGGTCGGCGCGCAGCAGCCCGGCGTCGGCCATGCCGACGAAGCCGAACACCTGCGACAGCGCCCGCGTCGCCACCGCCTCCCCCTGCCCGGCCGTCAGCAGCGCGCGGTCGGCATCCGACAGCAGGCCGCGGCGGTGCGGGAAGTAGAGCGCACCCAGGCGCCGCATACGCTCCGCGTCCACCCCCTCGCCACGCGTGTCGATCAGGCCGGTGGCGGCGAGGTCGTCGGCGAGGCGTTGCGCGGCGGCGCGGGCCTGGGTGCGGTCGGGGTGGCCGACCAGCGCCACGACGCGGCGGCCGAGTGCGCGCGACACCGCCTCGTTCGCGCGCTGGAGGACGGGGTCCTGCTCCTCACGCGGCAGCAGGGCCAGCAGGTCGGTGCGGAACGACAGCCCGTCGTGCACGCGCAGGCCCAGGTAGCCGCCGGCCAGGGCGACGACGATGAGCCAGAGGCATGCCGCGAGGCGGGTCATGGGGAGGTTCCGGCGCGGGGTGCCCCCACCCGGCCTGCGCTGGCGCTCGGCCACCCTCCCCCGCTTCGCAGGAGAGGGTTCTTAAGCCCCTCCCCCGCGCAGCGGGGGAGGGGTTTGGGGTGGGGGCAAAACGTACTCACCGCCCCAGCCCATCCAGCAGCCGCGCCTCCTCCGCGCCCGGCGGGGCGGTGCTGAGCGTCTGGTCGAGGAAGAGGAGGCGGTCGTGGTCGCCGTCGGGCTTGGCGATCTCCACCTCCTCCACGAAGCGGGTGCCGCGCACGGTGATGGCGCGGATGGGCATGGCGGGGTCGTCCGTGGAGCGCGGCGTCAGGACGAGGCGCCAGCCTTTCCCTGCGTCCTCGCGCGCCACCGTGAAGGCGCCTTCCAGGGCGCGCCAGTCGCCGGTCAGGGCGCCGCCCAGCATGGCGTAGAGGCGGGACAGGAACGGCAGGCGGGAGGCGGGGAGGCGCATGGTCTCGTTGCCCTTCACCTCCTGCACCAGGCCGGCGGGGCTCATGACCGTGGTAACGGCGAAGGGCTTCTCGGCGCGCCAGACGAGGCCGCGGCCGGGGGACAGCAGGAAGCTGCCCTCGCTGCGCAGCGGGGCGGCGAAGCCCTTCAGCACGCGCTCCTGCACGAAGCGGCCGCGCAGGGTGGCGCCGTCGGGCAGCGCCGCCGGCTCGGCCGCGAACGCGCCGCCGGTGAGGAGGAGGAAGAGGAGGAAGGACCGGATCACAGCAGCGCCCTCACCTTCGCGATCAGGACGGGGGGCGAGTCGAACGCGGTCTCGCCGGTGTCGACGCGCACGGCCAGCTGGGTGGTGCGGGCCTTGGTCAGCAGCTCCCCCGTCTTTTCGTCGCGGATGCGGTAGTCGATGCGGATGCGGTTCTCGTACTCCACCAGCGTCGCCCGGGCGATGACGGTCTGGGCGAAGCGGATGGGGCGGACGTACTTCAGCTGCATGTCGACGATCGGCCACATGAAGCCGGATTCCGCCATCTCCGGGTAATTGTAGCCGATGCGGTCGAGCAGCGCGCAGCGCGCCTGTTCCAGATAGCGGGCGTAGTTGCCGTGCCAGACCACCTGCATGGGGTCGAGGTCGTAGAACTGCGCCTGGATGGTGACTTCGGCGGTGATCATCTTTTCTCCGCCCCTCCCGGAGGCGCCCAGAAATCGAAGAAGTTGTACCATTGGAAGGGTGTTTGGAGCGCGTGCCGCTCCAGGCTGCGCGCGAAGGCGGCGGCGTAGGTCGCTAGCGCCTGCTCCCGCCGGCCGCGCGGCAGGTCGATGCGGTCGGCCAGCTTCTCGGCGTAGAGGCGGTGGTGCGCGCCGTCCCGCACGCAGAACAGCAGGTAGACCGGGCATTCCAGCAGCGCGGCCAGGATGTAAGGACCCTGCGAGAAGGGGGCGTCGGCGCCGAGGAAGGGCACGCGGCTGACGCGGCCCTGCCCGCCCACAGGAGTCCGGTCGCCGGCGATGACCACCCAGTCGCCGCGCTCCACCCGCTCCTTGAGCGCGATGGCGGTGTCGGGGCCGATTTCCGTGACCTGGAAGGTGTTGACGGCGGCCTGCGGGTTGAACTCCGCCAGGATGCGGTTGTAGTTCGCGGCATGGCGGGTGTGCACCAGCACCAGCAGGCGGCGGCGCGTCGCCTCGTCCAGCAGGGCGCGCGACAGGTCGACGTTGCCCAGATGCGCGACGATGAACACGGCACCGCGCGGGTCGGCGGCGGCGGCGCGCAGCGCGTCGACCTCGGCCGGGCGCACGGCGTCGGGCGGCATGCCGCCCGCCCAGCCGATGAAGGTGTCCAGCGCCCGCCCGGCGAAGGACAAGAAGTGGCGGTAGCCGTCGAGGAACGACGGTTGGCGCGGCCGGCCCTGAGCGGCGAAGGCGCGGGCCAGGAAGGCGTTGGAGGCGCGGCGCTGCTCCGCCCCCGTCAGGTAGAAGTAGAGGACGATGGGCGCCAGCACCGCCATGCAGCCGCGCCGGCCCAGCAGGCGGTAGGCCCCGGCGCAGAAGCGCAGGCCCCAGTACAGCCCGCGTTCCCCCAGCGCCGCCCAGTGCGTGGCGCCCGCCAGCCGCGGCGGGCGGTTGGCGAGGATGGACGGGAAGCGCGTGAGCATGGTCAGCACGAGGCGCGTGTGCATCAGCGAGATGCGCACGTTGTCGCGCAGCATGTCGAAGTTGGAGGTGTTGTCCGGCGGGTAGGTGACGCGCACCGGCAGCTCCGCCACCGGCGTGCCGCGCCAGAACAGGCGCACCATGATCTCCGTGTCGAAGTCCATGCGCCGGCCGATGCGCGCGCCGTCGTCCAGCAGCCGGCGCACGGGGTCCAGCGGGTAGACGCGGAAGCCGCACATGGTGTCGCGCAGGCGCAGGCTGAGCGTTTCCACCCACACCCAGACGTGCGTGATCCAGCGGCCGACGGCGCGCCCGCGCGGGATGGAGGCGTCGTAGACCGGCACGCCGGTGACCAGCGCCTGCGGGTGCCGGCGGGCCAGCGCCAGCAGGTCCGGCACGGCGCCCAGGTCGTGCTGGCCGTCGGCGTCCACCTGCACCGCGTGGGTGTGCCCGGCGGCGAGCGCCAGCCGGAACCCCTCCACCACCGCGCCGCCCTTGCCCTGGTTCGCGTCCAGCCGGCGCACGGTGACACCGCCCGCCGGGTCGTGCAGGGCGGCCAGCGCCGCGCGCGCCGGTTCGGCGCTGCCGTCGTCGATGACGATCACCGGCAGGCCGGCGGCGCGCAGCCCGGCGACCACGTGGCCCGCGACGCGCCAGTGGTTGTGGCTGGGGACGATGGCGCAGGGACGGAAGGCGCTCACGTCCCCTCCAGCGCTATGGAGCCGGAGGACAGGACTTCCTCGCCGCTGCGGTATTCGAAGGTCAGCCGGCGGCGCGCCGCGACGTGGCGCAGGGCCAGCGTCACCGGCTGGCCCGGCGCGATGATGCGGCGGAACTTCACCTGGAAATTCTGCGCCACGTCCAGGGGCAAGCCCAGGTGGCGGGCGCCGAGCTTGACCGCCCAGTCGATCTGCGCCACGCCCGGCACGATGGGTGCCTGGGGGAAATGCCCCTCCACCTGCGCCAGATCGGCCGGCAGGAAGAGGTCGAGGTCGGCGCCGCCGTCGCGCGGGTGGACGGCGCGCACCTCCGGCTCGGTCGGCCGCGCGGGCGAGAGGCGTGTGGGCATGGGGGTGTCCTCGAACAGGGCGGCGATGTCGGCGGCGCGGCGCTTGCCGAGCGTGCCGCTGGGCAGGGCATCCACGAAGCGCCAGCGGCGCGGCAGGCCGGCCGGCTCCTGCGTCGCCGACAGGCCACGGCGCAACGCGCGGCCGAAGCGAAAGGCGCCTTGGGCGGACAGCGCGGCCACGCCCTCGGCGCTGGGCACCACGGCGGCGCCCAGGACGGGCACGGGGCCGTCCAGCACCACGGCCGCCGCGTCGGCCACCCAGGGCAGGCGGCGCAGCTGCTCCTCCACCTCCGGCAGGCCGACGCGCTTGCCCTCGATCTTCACGACGCGGTCGGCGCGGCCGAGGAAGCGGAGGCCGCCGTCGGGCTGCACCGTGACGCGGTCGGCGCCGTGGTGGACGCCGCCCGGCGCGTGTGGCGCGCGCACCAGCAGGGCGCCGTCCGCGTCGGATTCCACCGCCACGCCGGGCAGCGGGCGCCAGGGCGGGTCGGGCGCGATGCGGCGGCGCCATGCGACGGCGCCGGTCTCCGTCGAACCGAAGATCTCGGTCGGGGGCACGTCGAAGACGGCTTCGGCCGCGCGCGCGGCGGCTTCGTCCAGCGGGGCGCCGGCCGACAGCACGAGGCTGGGGCGATGGCGCGGCGGCACGGGGGCGATGCCGGCCAGACGGCCGAGGTGCGCGGGGCTGGTGATCAGCGCGTCGCCGCACTCCAGCACGGCGAGCGCCGTCTCCCACAGCTCGTGCGTGGTGCCGGCGAACGGCCGGCCGGTGGCCAGCGGCCAGCACAGGCGGAAGGCAAGGCCGTAGACGTGCTGGTGCGTCACCGTGGCGTGCACGCGCGCACCGGCCGGCACGACGGGGCCGAGCAGGCGCTCGACCGCCTCCGCCTCGCGCTCCAGCAGGGCCAGCGTCTTGGCGACGCGCTTGGGCGCGCCGGTGGAGCCGGAGGTGAAGAACGCCAGCGGGGCGGCGGGGTCGAGGGGATTCAGGTCCATTCCCATGTCGGGGCCCTCCCCGCCCGGCGCCAGCACGTGGACCGGTTCGACGCCGGGCGGCGGGCGGTCGCAGACGACGACGTCCCAGGCGTCGGCAAGGGCCGCCAGCGTGCCGGGCTGGGCGTTCTGCGGCACCACCACCTCGGCCCCGGCGTGCAGCAGGGCGAACAGGCCGACGGCACCCCAGTAGGCGTCCTGCGTCGCCAGCAGCCCGCGCCGGCAGCCGGCGTCTTTCAGGTGCCGGGCGTTGCCGGCCACGTCGGCGCGCAGGCGGGCGAGGGAGACGGGCGCGCCGTCGAGGAGCGCCACCACGGCGGCCGGATCGCGGCCGTCGGCGAACAGGTCGTCGGCGAACAGGTGCTGGAGAGGGAAAAGCGTCATGCGCCGGCCCGCCCGCGCACGCGACGGCGCACCAGGACTTCGCCGCCGATCAGCAGGGCCATGACGAGGTAGGCGATCAGCCCGGTCCACAGCGCCCACGCCGCCTCGCTGCCCCACAGCGCCAGCGCCGCGGCGACGGCGGCGTTGGCGAGCAGCCAGACGGTCCACGCCATGGTGACCTTCCGGCAATAGGCCTGCCCGGCCGGCGGCAGGTCGGGTTCCGTCAGGCGGGCGAAGCGCTCGATCAGGCTGGGCGGGCGCACCAGCGAGGCGCCGAACAGCGCCGCCACGCCCAGGCTGAGGACCACCGGGTAGGCCTTGGCGGCCAGTTGCGCGTCGAGCGGCGCCAGGACGGCGATGGCGACGGCGGCCCCGGCCAGCGGTGCCCGCCACGGCCGCGCCAGGGACCCGCGCGACACGGCGAGGCGCAGCGCGATCAGCGCCAGCGCCACGCCCACGAAGGCCAGCGGCGGCACCGCCGCCCGCCCGATGTAGACCAGCAGGGGATACAGCACGCCGGCCGCCCCGAGGAGAACGGCGGCGAGGGGAAAGCGCTTAGGCGGCGAGCAGGTCTTGGACACGGTCGAGGACATCGCCGACGGTGCGCACGCTCTTGAACTCCTCCGGCTTGAACTTGCGGCCGGTGAGTTCCTGCAGCTTCACCACCAGATCGACGGCGTCGATGCTGTCGAGGTCCAGGTCCTCGAACAGCCGGGCCTCCGGCGTGACCTTCTCGGGCGGCACCTCGAACATGTCTTCGAGATAGCCCTTCAGTTTTTCAAAGACGTCGTCGCGCGACAGCATGATCCGATTACCCCACACGCTGCGACCGGATGAAAGCCGCCAGACTCCGCACGTTGGCGAAGTGGGCCTTCACGTCGTCGCTCACCGATTCGATCTTGATGCCGTACGCCTTGCGCAACGCCACGCCCAGTTCCAGAGCATCGATGCTGTCGAGGCCGAGGCCCTCGACGAAAAGCGGCTCCGTGCTGTCGATCTCGGCCGGCTCGATCCCTTCGAGCTTGAGCGCGTCCACGATCAGCGTCTTGACTTCAAGCTCCAGCTCATCCATTGGCGAGGCGTTCCGCGTAATATTCTTCTAGTGTGCGCACAAGCTTTCTTGCCGCGCGCGAGCGGTACTCATAGCCGAGCCACCCTTTCGCGTCCAGACGATCCCCCGCCACCACGCGGAAAAGCGGCCGCCGGGGCGGGATCATCCACCATTTCTCGCCCTTCACAAGAGTCAAAGGCCGGCACGTGATGGTGACCAGCTGGATCTCGGCCTCCAGCAGCGTGGCGACGTTGGCGAAGCCGCGGCGGAAGCGCAGCGGCTCCCCCGGCACGCTGCGGGTGCCCTCGGGGAAGATGATCAGGCTGTCGCCCTGGGCGAGTGCCGCGCGGCAGGCCTCCAGCAGCTCCTCCGGCTCCAGGTCGTTGCGGATGTAGCCGGTGCCGCGCACCACGGCGCCCAGGTAGGGGCTGGACCACAGCTCCTTCTTCACGATGCACTGGGCGCGCGGGATCATCGCCATCAGCAGCACGACGTCCAGCAGCGTCGGGTGGTTGGCGACCACCAGCCGGCCGGTGCCGTCGCGCAGCTTCTCCGCCCCCTCGACCTCCAGGTCGATGATGCGCAGCGTGCGCAGCATGCACACGTAGAGGCGGAAGATCAGGTGGATGAGGTGCTGGTTGCGCGCGCGCCGCTTCGGCCCCGGCGGCGTCAGGAGGTGCACGACCGGAAACGCGGTCAGCGCCAGGACGGCGCCGCCGCCGAACAGGAAGGCGAAGGCGAAGCCGGTGCCCAGCAGGCGCCAGAGGGCGTCCAGGCGTTCACGCACGATGCCAGCCCCACAGCATGCGGGCACCGCGCGCCTCGCCGGCCGCCGCGCCGGACAGCAGGAAGCGCAGGAACTCCAGCGCCGCGGCGCGCTCCGGCGGCGCCGCGCCGTGCGCGGGAGCGGCGGCGATGGGCGTGGCGGTGAACACGATCTCCTCCCCGCCCCCGCCGGCCGGCCCCAGCGCCAGGGCGAAGGCCAGCGGCAGGCCCGGCTCGTCGTCGGCGGCGAAGTCGGCGTAGGGGCCGGGCATCGGCTCGTCGCCGTGCATCAGCAGGGCGGGTTCGGCCGGGTTGTCGGCAAGGCACGCCGCCGCCTCCATCAGGCCGAAGCCGAAGCTGTCGTGCCCGGCGGACAGCGCCGTGTGGCCGGCCCGGTTGCCGGTGTGGATGGACAGCAGGCCGGCCAGGCCGTGGTGCACGGCCATGCTGAACTCGGCCGGCGACGGCAGCTCGCCCGCCGCCATGGCGTCCAGGATGCCGACGGTGCGCGACAGCTCGGCATGGCGGGACGCCAGGACGAAGCGGGCGGTGCGCGCCGCCTCCCCGCAGGCCAGGGCGCAGCCGATCATCTTCTGCCCCAGCGGCGTGGCGCGGCGACGCAGCATCATCGGCAGCACCGGCAGCGCGTCGCCGTCATCCGCCGGTCCGCCGCCGTTTCCGCCGCCGTTGCCGGCCCAGGCGCGCCACGCCGCGCGCGTCTCGCGGCCGGGCGCCCAGGCGAACCAGCCGCGCACCGCGACGCGCAGCGCCCCCAGCTCAATAGATCCCGCCTCAATAGCCGGCACGGTAGAGCCGCCGTTCGATCTCATCCTCAAGCGCGTGCACGAGTTTGTTGTAGCTGCGATGGATTTCGTCGCCCTGTTCCTTCAGGTTGACGGAAGAGCGGTGCTGGATGCTGTAGCTTTCCTGTGAGTAGCGGATCTCGACCTCGGCCATATGCTCGCGCCACTTCTGCTTGGCGTGCAGCACGCCGGGGCGGACGCGGTCGACGTTCCATTTGCGCGCCACGGCGGCGTCGAGGATCGTCTGCTCGATGGTCTTGAGCGGCAGGCGCTGCGCCGACGCGGGAACCGGGTGGCTCGCCACGTTGTACATGGGCTGCACCCGCTGGCACGCCCCCAGCACCACCCCGGCGACCGCCATGGCCGCCAGCACCCGCACCAGTGATCCCTGCTTCATCGCCGTTCGTTCCGCCTGCCGAATGTTCGTCGTGGCCGCACGATAACGACGCAACCGGGGCGCCTCAAGAACACTTGTGCGCGTGGCGGGGCCGGTTACGGCATGCCGACGTTGTACCCCATACGGCAGCCGCGTTCGGGCTGCAGGATCAGCCACGCGCAGGCGCGCGCCCGCGCGTCGGCACCGGACGGCAGGGGCCGCGCGCGGTCGTCCAGCCACGCCGCCACGTCGGCCGCCACCGCGTCGCCGCCCAGCGAGCGCAGCAGCAGGTGCCGCCCCTTGGGATAGAGGGCGAGGCGCGTGTCGGCGGGCAGGCGCCGGGCAAGCGCGGCGACGCCGTCGCGCGGCACGTGCCCGTCCAGGTCGCCCAGCATCAGCAGCGTCGGCAGGCGCACCCGGCCGGCCTCCTGGCGCGCCGTGCGCATCAGGCGGATGATGCCGGCCAGCGTGTCGAAACGGGTGCGGTGCAGGATCAGCGGGTCCTCGCGCAGGCGCTTCAGCGTCGCCGGGTCGTCGGTGGACGGGTTGTCGTAGCTGCGCCGGCCCACGGTGACGCCGGGCACGACGCGGCCCATGGCCTGCGCGGCCCCGTAGGTCAGGCCCATGCGCCAGCCCTCCCCCCACACGGCGGGGGCGGACAGGACGAGGCTGGCGAACAGGCCGGGCTCCGCCCGCGCCGCCGCCAGCACGGCCACGGCGCCGCCCATGCTCTCGCCCAGCAGGTGCACGGGCGTGCCGGGGTGGCGGTCGCGCAGAAGGCGGGCGAGCGTCAGCAGGTCGCCCGCCATGCGCGGCCCGCCGTACCAACGCCCGCGCTCCAGCGACCGGCCGAAGCCGCGCAGGTCCGGCGCGTAGACGGCGAGGCCGACCCGCGTCCACCCGGCGGCCGGCTGTTCGAAGGCGCGGCCGTAGTCGTTCATGCCGTGCACGGCGATCACCACCGCCCTCGGCGGCCCGTCCGGCAGCCATGCGTTCAGGGCGATGCGGGCGCCGTCATCGGCGATCATGGCATCGGCGATGGTGGCTTCTGTCAGGAGCTGCGGCGCGGTTTCGACGGCCATCACGCCGCGCGTGCAGGCGCCGCACAGCGCCAGCACGAGGATCAACGCCGCCGTGACCTTTCCCAACCCCGCGCGCATGCCGGCTCCCACCTTGACCGCACCGCTCAAGGTGGACCTTTCCGCCGTGCCTGCCAAGCCACCGCGCGGGCCGCCGTGCGGGCGGGAGGACGGGACCGCCTTACGCTTAACGGAAGATGAACGGGCCATTCAGGGGTCGTACAGGCGGCGTCCGGCATCGTGGCGGCCATCGCAACCGAAACACCCGGAGGACCCGAGAATGAACACCCGCATGCTGGCCGCTGCCACACTGGCCGCCGCAATCCTCGGCGGTGGAACGCTGGCCTTCGCGCAGACCGGCGCCGCCCCCGCCGCTCCCGCGCCGGCGGAGGGAACGCTGACCGTGGCGGACCTGACCGACCGCCTGGCCAAGCAGGGCTATGGCGCGATCAAGAAGATCGAGCGCAAGGGCGACAAGCTGTACAAGGTCGAGGTCCAGGACGCGCGCAACGGCGAACTGGAGCTGTATGTGGACGCCCGCAACGCCGAAATCCTGGCGAGCGAGCGCGACGACTGACCGGCGGCACGGCCGGACCGGACGCCGGACTGAACAAGGTCCATGGAGGATTGTTAGGTGCGGGGGCGTTCGCCCGATCGGATCGGCGGACGCCTTCGCCCCGGTACACGTCACCTCGGGAGGATCCCATGCCGCGCGCGGCGCACCGTTTCACGCTCATCGGCTTTCTTGCCCTGACGCTGCTGGCCGCGGCGCCGTCCGGCGCCAGGGCAACGCCCACCACCACGCCTGAGACCGCCGCCACCGGTGAGCCGGGCTGGCTTTCCGGCATGCTGCTGGACCTGAAGAGCGGGGCGGAGCGCGTGATCATCCTCGGCGCCGCCCTCCTCTACCAGAACCGCCACACCTTCGCCGGCATGACGCTGGGATGCGCGGCCGGGGCGCTTGCGGGTGCCGCGGGGGGACTGATGGCGTCCGGGGACGATCTCGCCGGCGCCGCGCCCGCGGCAGCCGCCGGTTGCGCCGTCGGCGCCGGCACGGGCGCGCACCTCGGCCGGCCGTTCGATGATCCCATGGAGTAGGCCCAAGGAGCAGGCCGGGTTGAGCGCCGGCCGGCATTCCTGATTTTCCGTTATGGTGCGGGCGGGGGGACTCGAACCCCCACGCCTTGCGGCTTCGGATTTTAAGTCTGAAATTGGTAGCTTTGCGGATGTTTGCGCAATTTTGCTGGTCGTTGATGATCCCCCATGATACCAACGGTTTACGGCCAGATCATGTTTGCTGAAGTTTGCTGATGATTGAGCAAATTTGCGCCACGCTGATTGCTGGCTGATTGCTAGCGGCGAGGATCGGGATGCAGGCGAGGATCTCGAAGCGAGTGGTCGACGGGACACAGCCAAGCGAGCGCGACGTCTTCGTTTGGGATACCGAGGCGAAAGGCTTTGGCCTGAAGGTCACTCCGGCGGGAAAGAAGGTCTACATCCTCCAGTACCGGGTGGGTGGTGGAAGCAGCACGCCAAAGCGCTACACCATCGGGCCGCATGGCACGTTCACTCCAGATTCGGCCCGCACCGAAGCCGAACGACTGCTGCGCTTGGCAGCGGAAGGAAAAGACCCAGCAGACGACAAGCGAAAAGTCCGCGAGAAGGCCCTAACTATCGCCGACCTTGCCGATCGTTACCTGTCCGATCACGTAGAGGTGAAGAACCGGCCCACCACCGCCGCCGAGTTCCGCCGGTTGCTGGACAAGCACATCAAGCCCGCGCTCGGGCGTCTGGCCGTCGAGAAGGTTACCAGCGCCGACGTCGCCAAATTGCACCATAAGATGCGCAGCACCCCGCGGCAGGCGAACCAAACGGCAGCGGTTCTGTCCAAGATGTTCAGCCTCGCCGAGGTTTGGCACCTCCGGCCGAAACGCTCGAACCCCTGTGAGGGCATCGAGCGGTACCGGGAGGTGAAGCGCGAGCGCTTCCTGACGGAGGCGGAGATCGCTGAAATCGGCCAGATCCTGGCCAAGCGCGAAGGTATCGAGCATCCCAGCATCCTTAATGCCCTTCGCCTCCTGCTGCTGACCGGCTGCCGGCTCAGCGAGGTCCTCGGGCTGCGCTGGGAGGAGGTCGACCTTGAAGCTGGCGCGCTGGCCATCCCAGAAGAGCGAGGCAAAGCGGGCGGGCGCCTCCACCCGATCGGCGCGCAGATCATCGCCTTCATGTCCGAGCTGAAGCGCGACGGGAAATGGGTGTTCCCCTCACCGAACGACCCAAAGAAGCCCCTGCCCAAAAGCACCATAACACACGCCTGGGAGCGGATTCGCGAGGCGGCGACAGTTGCCATGTGGCGTGACCTGCCGAACACGCCGACTGGAGCACTGGTGGCCGAACTGGAACAGCAGCTCAAGCGGACACCGACCTATGCCGAGTGCCAGGAAGCCGCTGCCAGAGCCAACCTCGCCCTCCCTGCGGGCATCACCGACGCCCGCCTGCATGACATGCGGCACACGGTCGGCACCTACGCTGGGCAGGCCGGCGCCAACGCCTTCCTCGTTCGCGACAAACTGGGCCACAAGACGCTAGCGATGACCGGCCGGTATGTGAACCGGGACGCCGATCCGTTGCGCGACCTGTCCGACAAGGTGGAGGGGAGGATTTCGGCGGCGCTGGGCGCCAAACGCCAATCACACGCACCCCGCAAGCCGCAAGCAAAAATCATATCGATTGACAACGAGGCGGTTTTAAAACCACGATGACGCACTCGCAATCTTGCAATCGCATTCATCATGACAATATTTACGGAAATTTGGATCGCCAAGGCTTTCCTTGCGATTTCTGGCGTAATTTTGGGATTCATAGGCGGGAGCTTGCTGATTCTTCCAAGAATTTTGTCGGATGATACCCTGTTTTATTATTACACAGGAGGATTCGGAATTGACTTTAACTCAGATGCTGATTTTGAGCTGAGCAAGCTCAGGAGGTTTATGAGGATATATTCAGTCAGCATGTCTCTGGTATTGCACATCATGGGCTTCCACCTCATTATACGTCTAAACAATTACTTATGCTCGGAGCATTCGGATTGCCTACCAGATAGCGTAGCAGTCATAGCAGCAATCATATTAATGATGATCATCACAGGATCATTCTATATACGCTATTCGACGCCAAGAAATATAAGTTCATCGATTGAATTTTTCATAGCAAAATCCATCTACCCCCTAGACAGCACGCCATCAAAAGCACACGTCAAAAACGCCGTTAACTTTTCAGGGTCGTTATTTTCCATCATAGGAATTGTATGTAGCCTTGCAGCTGTCACGCTCAATACTCTTTAAGCACTGCCCTAGGCGGGGGACATTAATGCCAGCGCGTTGCTGCGATCGTTCTCAAGTTCACCCTACGCCGGCCGCAACAGCAGCATCCCGAAGCCGAACGCCCGGTGCCGGCCCACGCCGCGGGCCAGCAGCGCCGCGAAGGCGCCCGCGTCGGTCACCTCCAGCACGCCCTTGAAGCGCACGTCCGGCAGCGCCGGCAGGCGGGACGGCGCGCGCGTCTTCTGGTCGCGGCGCAGGAAGCGCGCGTAGCGGAAGCCGGCCACGTCGGCGGACAGCAGCCGCACGCCGCCGCGCCGGGCCAGCTCGCGCTCCAGCCAGCCGAGGTAGACGGCGTTGCGGTCCAGCCCGCGTTCGACGCCCTGCCGCGTGCCCTCGACGATCAGCGCGTCCACCTCGGGGCTTTCCGTGCGGTCGCCGCGCAGCAGGCGGGAGCGCTCCACCGGGCAGGCGCGCACGTCGAAGCCCAGCGTGCGGCCGACCGGGAACGTCGCCGGCAGCGGCTTGGCGTCGAACCATGCCCAGTCGACGGCGGCGTGCACGAAGGGGTCGGCGAACAGGTCGGCGTGCTCCTTCAGCCGCGCCGCGTCGTGCGCGCTGTAGCCCAGCACGGTCAGGCCGGCGGGCGCGGGCGCGTCGTCGGGCAGCGCGAAGGGCTTGGGCGCCAGTTCGCCGAACAGCTCGCCGAGCAGGCTGTGCACGGCGTAGCCCAGGTCGGTCTCCCCCTGCTCCGGCAGCAGGCGCCGGCGGCGCGCCAGCTCGAACAGGCGGCGGCCATCCAGGCGCGCGCGGATCATGTGCAGCGTCGTGTGCAGTGCCGTGTGCTGCGGGGCCGCGTCAGCCATGGCCGATGCCCTCCGCGCCGGGCAGGCGGCGCAGGTCGCCCTCGTGCACCACGCGCTCGCCGGTGTGGATCTGGTTGGCCCAGTCGCGCTCATCCACCACGGGGATGCGGCGCACGCCCGGCATGCCGTCGGCGGGGTGGTCGTCCACGGGCCATTGCGCCGGCAGGGCGCCCGCCGGGGCCACCCCCAGTAGCGCCGCCACGAGGCTCGGCGCCGCGGCACGGCCGCACAGCAGGCGCTCGGCCGGCAGGCAGGTCTTGCGGCCGAGGAACAGCGGGCGCGCCGGCTCGTCCAGCGCCGCCGCCACGTCGTCCAGCGTCGGCGCCTCATCGGCCGGACGCAGGGTCAGCGCCACGAGGCAGACGCCGTCGGCGGTGTAGTGGCGCAGGCGGATGTGCGTGCCGGACGTCGCCTCGCCCTTGCCGCGCTCTTCGCGCGCATGCCGCGTCGTCCAGCCGGTGTCGACCAGGAAGTCCTGCGACAGGTCCACCGTCTGGAAATCCACCAGCGGCACGCCCGGCCGTTCCAGCGCCGCCGCGAAGCGCAGCCGCTCCTGAAGGCGCTGGAGCCGGTCGGCGTCGCCATGCGTCAGGCCCAGGGCGTTGCCGATCAGGCCGGTCAGCAGGGCAGCACCAGGGTACGGCCGCACCACGCCGCGCTGGTCCACCGCCGGTCCGCCGAAGGCCATCAGCGGCGCCTCCAGGCGCAGCAGCAGGACGTCGATCATGCCGGCACCGCGGCGTCGGCCACCGCCATCCGCGCCCACGCCGCGAGATCGTCCAGCGAGCCGGCCGGGGCCACCGGGATGGCGCCGGCATCGGTCATCGCGGCCAAGCGCCGCGCCTCCCGGGCGCCGTACACGCGATCGAAGGCGGCCAGCTTGCCGCCCAACGCCCGCACTGCGGCGTTCAGCATGCCGCCGTCGGCGCGCTTGCCCACCGGCTGGAAGAAGGCGTTGGCCAGCGAGCGCGGCTGCCGCCGCCCGGCCTCGACCAGCACCAGCTCGGCGGCGGCGTAGGGGGCGGTGGAGCCCTTCTTGGCGCCGGGCGAGACGGTGGCGATCAGATGGATCAGGTGCTCAACCACCCGCGCGGCGTCGGCGCGGTCGGCGCTCTTCCAATCGGCGGCGCGGCAGCCCGTGAGATTGGCGACGAGCAGCGGCACGTCCACCACGACATAGCCGTAGAACAGCCCGCTGGTCAGCTCCGCCTCGCCGATGTGGCCGCTGCCGTGCTCGCCGGCCTCGGCCAGCAGGTCGTCGACGGCGGAGAAGTAGTCGTTCTCCGCCTCCTCGGCGTGCACGGTGAAGGCGTGCGCCACGTGCACCGCGGCGTCGCCGCGCGCCAGGACGTCGGAGGTGACCATGCGCCCGAACAGCGCCGCGTCCAGCCCCGCGGCACCCGCCGACGCCTTGTACAGCGCCTTGAAGTTGGTGCGCGCGTCGGCATTCTTGGGGCCGCACCACGCCGCCACCGCGGCCTCCGCGCCCTCGGCGGAGGTCACGCCGGCCAGGATCTCGCGGGTCACCCGCGTCAGATAGGCGATCTCCGCCTCGCCCAGGATGATGACCTGCTTGGTGCGCAGCATCTCGGCATCATCCACCTCGGCGTCGGCCACCGCGACGTCGCCGCCCTCCTCCGCCTTGGCGGCCTTGCCCTTCTTGCCGCCCGCCTTGGCCTTCGCCGCCTTGGCCTTGTCGGACTCGCCCAGCAGCGCGGCCTCCAGGTGCGCCAGCACGGCGCGCGTGGCGGCCGGGTCGCAGCCGTCGGCGATCAGCGGCCGGGCGATGCGCTCCTCGAAGGTGATGCGCGAGCGCACCGACAGGTCGCGGATGGCCGACAGCGACCAGTCGTCCTCCACCGTGCGCCAATGCCGCTTCAGGCATTGCGAGGAGACGCGCACCCGGCTGGCCCCGCCGAACGGCATCCGCTTGGCCAACCCGACATCGTCGCGGTTCAGCAGGCTGGCCGGATAGGCGGTCAGCGTGTGGATCTGGAGGAAGCGGGGCTCGATGGTTTCGGTGACGGGCGCTTCGGTCATGGCGTGGCGGCGTCCTCTCGCACGGCGTGGTCGGCGGCGGTGTAGTAGTCTCGGGCGATGCAG
>NZ_DASPMG010000203.1:0-12146 GCF_035627195.1 Azospirillum sp. | reverse complement strand
AAGCGCGAGGCGTTCGAGCTGTTCGACGACATGCTCTCGCGCCTGCGCGAATCGGTCACCGCCGTGCTGATGCACGTCGAGGTCCGCGTGCAGCCCAGCGAGGAGGAGCTGTACTTCCGCCAGATGCAGGAGATGCACGAGAGCCGCGACGACCCGGCTCTGGCTCTGGCCGGCGATGCCGACACGGCGCCGCTGCCCGACGGCATGGTCCGCGCCTCGGCGGCGGCCGGTGCCGCAGTGGGCAGCGACCCGTGGCCCGACACCCCGCGCAACGCCGCCTGCCCCTGCGGCTCCGGCAAGAAGTACAAGCACTGCCACGGCAAGGTTGCGTGAGCGAACATGCAAAGTCCCTCCCCCTGCCTCCGGCGGGGGAGGGATTATGGATCCACGCCCCACCCTCCCCCGTTCCCGTCCCAAACGACGGACGGGTGCGGGCATGCTCGACGAGTTCAAGAAATTCATCAGCCGCGGCAACGTGGTGGACCTGGCGGTCGGCATCATCATCGGCGCTGCCTTCACCGGCATCGTCAACTCGCTGGTCAAGGACATCCTGACCCCGCCCATCGGTTGGCTGATGGGCGGTATCGACTTCTCCAACTACTTCATCAGCCTGTCGGGCGGCCGGTACGACAGCCTCGCGGCGGCGGAAGCGGCGGGCGCGGCGACCATCAACTACGGCCGATTCCTCAACAACGTGCTCAACTTCCTGATCGTCGCGGCGGCGCTGTTCGTGCTGGTGCGCCAGTTGATCCGCTTCCGCCTCGTCGAGGCCGCCAAGCCGAAGCCACGCCCGGCCGATGAAGTGCTGCTGGAGGAAATCCGCGACCTGCTGCGCGACCGCATCGTCCCGGCCCCGAAGCCACCGGAATCTCCATAAGCTCAGATCGCCGCCACGCCCGCCGTCAGGGCACCGACCAGCAGCAGCAGGAGCAACGCAGCCAGGGCCGTCAGCCCCAGCGCGCGGCCGACGTCGGGCGCCGTGGCACGGGCGCGGCCGGGGCCGATCCACGGCTCGTGGATGGTGACGGCGCCGTCGCGGTGCGGGCCGCCCAGTGACAGGCCGAGCGCGCCGGCCGCGGCGGCGATCGGCCAGCCCATGTTGAAGGACGGATGCTTGCGCGCGTCCGACGCCATCACCTGGAAGGCGCCGCCCAGGCTGGCGGTGCCGAGGAAGGGGGCAGCCAGCGCCAGCAGCAGCGCGGTCAGCCGCGCCGGGATGGCGTTCAGCGCGTCGTCCAGCCGCGCCGCCGTCTGGCCAAAGCGCTCGTGCCGAACGCCAGCGTGGCCCAGCGCGGCGTCGGCGCCGTCCACCGCCGCCCAGGCCAGCACGCCGGGTGCTCCCAGCAGGATGTACCAGAAAGCCGGCGCCACCAGCTTGCGGTCCAGCGCCTTGGCGGCGTGCTCAATGGCGGCGCGGGCGACGCCGTGCTCGTCCAGTCCGTAGGCGTGGCGGCGGGTCAGCCCTTCCACCTCGCCCTGGGCGGCGGTGAGGCCGCGGCTCTCCAGCGCGCGGCGCACCTCGCGCACCCGCATCCAGGCGCTGCGCCCGCGCAGGCAGGCCAGCAGCACCACGAACTCCACCACCCAGCCGGAGCGCGCGTTGACGCGGAACCACTCGGCGGTCAGGCCGATCCCGGCGGCCACGGCGACCAGCAGAAGCACGACCAGGGCACCGCGCATCAGCCGGGCGCCCTCGCCGCGCTCCGGCCGGTTCAGGCGGCGGTCGAGCAGCGCGCAGACGCGCGCCGACAGGCGCGCCGGATCGGGCAGGACACGGCTGATCCAATCGCCGGCGGCGGCGTCCACCACCAGCGCCAGCAGCAGCAGGAACAGCGGTCCGGGGCCGCCGAAGACGGTGCTGGCCATGGCCGCGGCGCCTCCGCCCCCGTCAGCGCTTGGCGTTGCGCAGCAGCGTGGTGACGCGGGAGTTGCGGCTTTCCTGCGCCCAGCTCAGCGCGTCGCGGCCGGCAAAGTCGGAACGGTCGGGTTTGGCGCCGGCCTTCAGCAGGCGCTCCACCACGTCGGCGCGGCCCTGGCGGGCGGCGACCATCAGCGGCGTCAGCCCGTCCTTGTTCTCTTGGTCGGGCTTGGCGCCCTTCTGGAGCAGCAGGTCGGCCATTTGCGCGTCGCCGGCGTTGGCCGCCCAGTACAGCGGCGGGTTGCCGCCCTTGTCCGTGCGGCCGGGGTTGGCGCCGTTGTCCAGCAGCAGCTTCGCCATATCGACGTAGCCCTGCGTGATGGCGGTGATCAGCGGCGTGCGGCCGGTGGCGTCGAGGCCGTTGATGTTCTCGCCGCGCAGCAGCAGCTGGCGGACCGTCTTCATGTCGTTGGCGCTGACCGCCTTGTACAGGTCGGGACCGGCGAACAGGTTGATCTCCGCACGGGCGGGGGCCACGCAGGCCAACGCCAGCAGACACGCCAGGACCAGTCGCTTCACAACACGCACTCCATATCCGGATCGGATCCCCCTGCCCATCCTAGCCGCATTCGTCTAGTCTTTGCCACATGCACAACCCGCTCGCCCGTCACATCGCGCTTTTCCTGCTGGTCAAGGCCATGCTGATCGGCATCGGCCTGTGGTGGTTCCTCTCATCGATGCCGGAGCCGCGCGGCGCCGTCGCCATCCCGCCGGCCGCCGCACGGACGGAACCTTGACCCTCGCCGCCGGGTTGTTCGCTGAGAACATCCGGAGAGAGCGCCATGACCTATCAGAGCGATGCGGGCCACACCGGCCGGACCGGCGCGGCACAGGGGATGGTGCGCGAGGCGGTGGGTGTCTTCAACAGCCAGGAAGCCCTGCAGCGCGCCCTCGACGAGCTGTCGCTGGCCCATTTCGATCGCCACGAGCTGAGCCTGATGGCCAACGACCAGACCATTCGCGACCACGTCGGCGTGGTGCCGCGTGAAATCGACGACGCCAAGCACGATCCCTCGATGCCCCGCCAGTCCTACGTGGCGCCGGAGGACGAGGGCGATGCCAAGGGCGTGGCCATGGGCATCCCGGCCTATGTGGGCGCGGTGATCGCCACGGGCGCCGTGCTGGCGACCGGCGGCACCGCCCTGGCGGCCGCCGCCGCGGCTGCAGCGGCCGGCGTGGGCGGCGGCGCGCTGGGTTCGGTCCTGGCCGGCTGGCTGACCGACAAGCGCAGCGAACCGCTGCGCCAGCACCTGGACAAGGGCGGCATCCTGCTGTGGGTCAACCTGCGCAACGAGGAGCGCGAGCAAGTCGCCCGCGAGATCCTGTCCCGCCACAGCAGCCAGCCGGTCGAAGTGCACGAAGTCCCGCAGACGGCGGCGGGGGCGTAATCACCCCGCCCGCATGCGGCTGACGAAGCTGTTGACCTGGGAGCCCAGCGAGCGGACCTCGTCGGCGACCGTGGTGGAGGCCTCCAGCACGCGGTTGGCGGAGTGGCCGGACTCCGCCGCCGCGCGGGCCACCGAGTCGATGTTCTCGCGCACGTGACGGGTGCCGTCGGCGGCCTCGCCCACGTTGCGGGCGATCTCGCGCGTCGCCGCACTCTGCTGTTCCACCGCTGCGGCGATCGACGAGGCGATGTCGTTGATCTCGCGGATGGTGCCCGCGATGGAGCGGATCGCCTCCACCGCCTCCTGCGTCACCGACTGCATGGCGGCGATCTGGCCGGAGATCTCCTCGGTCGCCTTGCCGGTCTGCGTCGCCAGGTTCTTCACTTCCGACGCCACGACGGCGAAGCCCTTGCCCGCCTCGCCCGCGCGCGCCGCCTCGATGGTGGCGTTGAGCGCCAGCAGGTTGGTCTGCGACGCGATGTCGTTGATCAGCTGCACAACCTCGCCGATCTTCTGCGCGGTGTGCGACAGCCCCTCCACCGTGTGGTCGGTGCGCTCGGCGTCGGCCGCCGCCTGCCGGGCGATGCGGCTGGAGGCGTTGACCTGCGTGCCGATCTCCTGGATCGAAGCGGACAGCTCCTCGGTCGCCGCCGCCACCGCCTCGACGCTGCCGGCCGCCTGCTGCGAGGTGGCCGCGGCGGTCGCCGCTTCGCCGGTCGTCTGCTCGGCGGTGCGGGTCATGCGCTCGGCCACGTCGTGCATCTCGTCGGCCGCGCGGGAGACGCGGTCCAGCATGCCGCGTACGCTGGCCTCGAAGTTCTCGGCCATCTCGATCATGGCGCGCCGGCGTTCCTGGGTGGCGCGGGTGCGCTCCGTCTCGGCCCGCGCGTTGGCCTCGGCGGCCTCGCGCGCGGTTTCGCGGAAGACGACCAGCGCCTGCGCCATGTCGGTGATCTCGTCGGCGCCGCCCTGCGGGATCGGCGCTTCCAGGTTGCCGCCGGCGATGGACCGCATGGCGTCGGCCAGCCGGCCGATGCGGGTGACGATGGCGCGGCCCACCGTGTACCAGGCCAACGCCACGCCGCCCACCAGGCTGCCCACGGCGAACAGGATCAGCAGCAGCCGGCCGGCCTCGATGGCCTGGGCGGCGTGCGCCGCGGCGGCGTCTGCGTCGGCCTTCATGGCGGCCACCTGCTCCTCCACCGCCTGGGCGAACTGCCCGGCCAGCGCGCGGGTCTCGGCCAGCACCTTGGCGCCATCGGCGATGGCCGCCAGCTCGGCCCGGCGCAGGTCGAACAGGTTACCGTCGCCGGTGCCGAAGGCGGCCAGCGCATCGGCGGCCTTGCGCAGCTCCGCGTCGTCGCCGCTGTCGCCGATGCCCTTCAGCCGCTCGCGCAGGGCCGACAGCACGCCGTCGAAACGGGTGCGCATCATGTCCAGCCGGTTGGCGTCGACCGCCTGCGCCGCCTCGTTCAAGGCGCCGGTCAGCAGGTTGGCGGAGGTCTGCAGTTCCAGGTAGGTGCGGAAGCTGCTCAGCCCGTTGCCCAGCACGTCCTGCATGGACTCGCGCGTCTGCGTGCGGATGTTGAGGCTGGCAACCTTGATCTCGGCGCGTGCCCGCAGGGTGACGGGGTCCAGCGCTTCCAGCAGCGCCTGCTCGCCGCGCTGCACCTCGGCCAGCTTGGTGTTGACGCGGCGGTTCAGCGCCGCGCGCTCGGCATCGCCGGCCTCCAGCGCGGCGCGACGCAGCTCGAACACGCCATCGACGCCGTCGCCCAGCGTGAAGAAGGTCTCCAAGGCGTCGGAGGTCTCCTTGGTCAGCCGGTCGCCGGCGTGCAGCGTGGCGCTGATCAGCCGCGCCGCGGCCTCCAGGTAGACCTGCTGCTGGTTGGTCACCTGCAGCGTGGTGGGCGACGCGGCGGCGCGCGCCGCCGCCTTGGACAGGTTCATGATGTCGGCGCGGATCTCGTACAGACTGATGAGGGCGCCGACGGCGTCGCCCAGCGTGTCGATCTCGCGGTCCGTCATGGCGCCCAGCGACTCGCCCTTGCTGCGCAGGCGGTCGCCGACGGCGTCGATGAGGGGCTGGAGCGTGTCGAGGAAGGATTCGCGCGCCCGCGCCAACTGGCTCAGGCCCATCTCGCGCTTGCCGCGCGCCGTCAGGCGGCGGTCGACGGCGGCGTTCGCCGTGTCGAGCGTGGAGATCAGCGCCGTCGCCTTGGCCTTCACCTCGGCCAGCTTGGGGTCGTTCGGCCGGCGCTCGCCCAGTTCGTTCACCAGCGCCATCAACTGCCGGCCGCGGCTCATGACCTGGGCGTAAGTCTGGCCGCGGGCGGTCTGGCTGTCGGCGGCGTCCAGCGTGGGGGCGGCGGCGGCGATGCCGCCACTCTCGCCCGACAGGCGCTTGGCCAGTTCCATTTCGGGCAGGCTGACGCTGACGATGCGGGTGAGCGGCGCCTCGACCGCCGAGTAGGAATAGAGACCGACGAAGCTGGCGCCGACAGTCATGCCGGCGATGCCGGCGAAGGCCAGGAGCAGTTTGGCGCGAACGCCGAAGCGGCGGGCGGGTGAGCCGGTCCCCGGTTGCCGGTCGGTCATCTCTGGTGTCCTCCCTGAACGACTTTTTTGTTCGGCAAACGAATATTCTTATAAGTCAGCAAACATTAACAAAGTGTCCCGCGGTCGGGCAAGGCGCGCGGCAACACCAATTCCTTGTTATGCGCGCCGCACAATCCACCCATGGGCCTACCTCCCTCCCACGCACGGCCACCCTTTTGCGCGTCGCGCGCTGGAGCCGCATTCGCGCTTATCCTCGCAACCAGACCTCGCACTCCACAAGTGACGGTTTTCCACATGAACATCGCAAGCGTCGCCCGGCGTATCGGCGCCGGTGAGCTTCAGTATGCCCTGGCGCGGTTCGAAGCCGTCCGCCGCATCTACGGTTTCGTGATGGGTCTGCTGCACCGGCCGCGCCGGTCGTGGACCGTCACCCTGCAGCAGTCGATGTTCCTGACGGCGCTGGTGGACGGCGCGGTTCTGGACCTGAAGCGCGAGTCCTTCGCACGCGGCTTCGACCTGCCGCCGGCCGTGGTTCGCGAGTTGGTGGATTATGCCCGCACCACGCCCTGCCATTTCTGGGAGAAACGGTTCCTGAAGGCCGAGGTGCAGGACGGCCGCCTGAGCGACGGCACCGAGGTCTCCATGTCCGAGGTCTGCGCGCCCGAGGAGTGCGAGGCGATCCGCCGCCTGTGCCGGGACCCGGTGCTGATCGAGGTGGCAACGCGCCAGCTGGGCTACCCGCCGACCCGGATCAAGCCGCGCCTGTACTGGAGCTACGCCTCCAGCCTGGACGACGCGGTGCGCCGCCGCCAGGGGCAGAGCATCGACTGGCATTACGACGCGCACGCCCTGCGCTTCTGTTCGGTGAACTTCTACCTGACCGACGTGGACCGCGAGAACGGCGCGCACGCCCTGGTCTGCGGCTCGCACCGGGGTAAGCCGCTGCCGCTGCTGTTGCGCTCCGCCACGGCCCCCGACGAGGCAATCCGCCGCCATTACGGGGACGGGCGCGTCGTGGCGGTCGAAGGGCCGGCCGGCACGGGATTCTTCGAGGACACCGCGTGCTACCACCGCATCATCCCGCCCCGGCACCGCGACCGGCTGATGCTGGAGATCTGGTACAGCTGAAGCAGCGATTTTTTCGTGCGGCGGACGCAACGAAGGGCTTGCAAGCGCCGCTCATCGTGGCTATGTTCGCCGCCCAACGCCGCAGTAGCTCAGGGGTAGAGCAACTGATTCGTAATCAGTAGGTCCGGGGTTCAAATCCCTGTTGCGGCACCAGTTTCGAAAAGGCCCGGCGGTTTCCACCGCCGGGCCTTTTTCCGTTCAGAAATGCACCGCGTTCGGCGCCAGCCAGCCGAGCAGCGAGAAGGCCATGCCCACCACGCCCAGGCCGCCGGCCACCCAGGCCATCGGCAGGAAGCCGGTGATCACCGTGGCCGAGGCCAGCACGATGGCGATCTGGAAGGCGGCGGAGCCGTATTCGTACAGGTGGTAGGCGTGCATGGCGTGGTCGCGCCGGTGCTCGGCCTCCTTGGCGCGGGCGATCAGTTCCTTGCGGCCTTCGTTGGTTTCCGGCTCGCTGTCGTAGCGCTTGGCCGTCGCCTGCCAGCCGTCGATCTGCTTCTGGACGGCGGCGCGGCGCGCCTCCGGCAGGTCGGGCGCCAGCAGGTCGAGCTGCGCGGATTCGGCCGCCGTGCGCAACGTCGTCATGCGGATCGTCTTGGCTTGGTAGAAGGCCCAGAGGTCGTTGGCCTCGACGTTGCGGGTGATGCCCTCGGTCTGCGCGCTCTTGCCCGCCGCCTCGGCGATCGCCAGCAGGGCGGCCAGGACGGAGATCAGCAGGCCGATGCGGCGGTTGATGCTGTTGGCGCCGGCGTGGTGGCCGTGCGCCGCCTCCTCGATCTTCTCATGGGTTTCAAGCGCTTCCATCGACGTACCCCCGGTTCTTGTCGGATGCGCGCGGAAGATGCCCCGTTCGATCGGGGAGCGCCAGCACTTGCGCGAGCGCCCTTCGACCCTTTAATCAGGGTCCCCATTCCGACCACCAGGGACAGCATCATGCGCGCCTTCGCCGGCCAGCACTCCGACCGCGTCACCATCAAGCGCACGCCCGAGCAGAAGCAGCAGCAGCTCCGCCAGCTGAAGGAGCAGCTCGCCGCGCTGAAGAGCCACGCGGCCGAGAGCCTGCGCACCTCGCTGGTCAAGCGGATCGCCGAGCTGGAGAAGGAACTGGCGTCCGCCCCGCAGCCCAAGCCCAAGCGGGGCTGAGCGGCGCATGGACGCGGAGCGCCCCGCACCGGCCCGCCGCGGCCTCGCCGATCAGGCGTGGCTGCTGCTGATGCTGCCCGGCCTGTTCTGGGCCGGCAACGCCGTGCTGGGCCGCGCCGTGGCGGGCGAGGTGCCGCCGGTGGCGCTGGCCTTCTGGCGCTGGGCGCTGGGGGCGCTGATCGTGCTGCCCTTCGCCTGGCGCCACCTGCCGCACGACCTGCGCATGATGGCGCGCCGCTGGCCGCTGATGCTGGTCATCACGGCGCTGGGCATCGGCGTCTTCAACACCTTCCTCTACGTCGGGCTGGCCACCACCACGGCGCTGAACGCCGTGATGATGCAGTCGGCCATGCCGGTCCTCATCGTGCTGATGAGCCTCGTTCTGTTCGGCGAGACGCTGACGCTGCGCCAGGGGCTGGGCATCGCCGTGTCGCTGGCGGGGGCGGTGACGCTGATCGCCCGCGGCGACCCGCAGACGCTGACCGCGCTGCAGTTCAACCGCGGCGACCTGTGGGTGCTGGCCGCGGTGATTGCCTATGCCGCCTACACGGCCCTGCTGCGCAACCGGCCGAAGGTGCATGGCCTCAGCTTCATCGTCGCCACCTTCGCGCTGGGCGCGCTGATGCTGCTGCCGTTCTACGTGGCCGAGAGCCTGGGCGGCCGGCCACTGGTGCTGCACCCGACGGCGCTGGGCGCCATCGGCTACGTCGCGGTGTTCCCGTCGATCCTGGCCTATCTGGCCTTCAACCGCTCGGTGGCGCTGGTGGGGGCCAACACGGCCGGGCTGGCCATCCACCTGGTGCCGGTGTTCGGCGCGCTGCTCTCCATCCTGCTGCTGGGCGAGCAGCCGCACTGGTACCACGGCGTCGGCATCGCGCTGATCGCCGCCGGCATCGTCTTGGCGACGCGCAAGGCACGCTGACGGCCCAGCGTCAACTCCTACACGTACCCCAGCCGCCTCGGCAGCCACAGGGAGATCTCCGGAAACGCGGTGATCAGGACCAGCGCGCCGACCATCGCCAGCACCATCCACGTCACCCAGCGCACCGTCGATTCCATGCTGATGCCGGCCACGCGGGTGGTGACCATCAGGTTCACCGCCATGGGCGGGGTGAACTGGCCGATGGCGAGGTTGGTGGTGACCATCACGCCGAACCACACCGGGTCCCAGTGGAACGCCGTCATGATCGGTGTCAGCAGCGGCAGCAGGATCAGGAAGATCGACACCGCGTCCAGCAGCATGCCCAGGCCCAGGAGCGCCAGGTTCAGCAGCAGCAGGACGGTGATCTCGCTGCCCGTCGCCTCGATGGCGGCCTGCGCCACGCGGTCGAAGGCGCCCATGGTGCTGCCGGCCCAGGCGAAGACGCTGGACAGCGCGATGATCAGCAGCACCACCGCCGACATCTCGGCCGCTTCCGCCATCACCTCGTACACCATGCGCCAGGTCAGCGTGCGGTAGACGAACACACCCACCGCAAAGCCGTAGAAGACGGCGACCACCGCCGCCTCGGTCGGCGTGAAGACGCCGGCGCGCAGGCCGCCCAGGATGATCACCGGCGCCAGCAGGCCCCAGACCGCCTGCCGCAGGCTGGCCCAGAAGGGCGGGCGCGGGCCGGTGTCGAGCAGGCCGAAGCCATGCTTGCGCGACAGCCACACCGTGGGCACCACCAGCGACAGTCCGGCCAGCAGGCCGGGGAACAGCCCGGCGGCGAACAGCGCCGGCACCGAGGCCTGCGGCACCAGCACCGAATAGATGATGAAGGCCACCGACGGCGGGATCAGGATGGCGGTCGCCGCGGCCGCCGCGATGACGCTGGCCGAGAACTCGCGCGGGTAGCCGGCGGCCCGCATGGACGGGATCATCACCGTCGCCACCGCCGCCGCGTCCGCCGGGCCGGAGCCGGAGATGCCGCCCATCACCATGCACACCAGGATCGCCACCACGGCCAGTCCGCCGTTCTTGGCACCCACGATGGAGGAGGCGAAGGTGACCATCTGCTTGGCCACCCCGGCGCGCTCGAAGATCAGGCCGGCCAGGATGAACACGGGGATGGCCAGCAGCGGGTACTTGGCGATGCCGGCGTAGACGTTGGTGGGCACCGACAGGATGCCCAGATTCGCCTCGAAGATGGCCAGCGTGCCGGCCAGCCCCAGCGCCACGGCCAGCGGCGCGCCGAGGAACATCAGCGCCAGGAAGCCCAGGAACAGCAGGGTGACGGCCATCCGCTCACTCCCCCTGCGGGGCATCGGTGCCCCGCACGACGCGCACGATGCGGCCCAGCACGCGCAGCGCCACGACGACGGACAGCAGCGGCAGCCACACGGTGTAGATCCACTGCGGGTTGCCCAGGCCCGGCGACGTCTCCTCGAACCGCCAGTGGTCGTAGGCGAGGCGGCCGCCGTACCAGATCAGGAAGCCGAACATCACCAGCGTGGCGGTCCAGGCGACCGTCTCGGTGACGCGGCGCGCGCCGCGCGGCAGCCGCTCGACCAGGAACGTGATGCGGATGTGCCGGTCGGCCGCCACGGCGACGGCGGAGCCGAACAGCGTCATCACCACCATGAGGAAGATCGAATACTCCTCGGTGAAGGCGAAGGAATAGTCGGTGAAATAGCGCGCCAGCACGTTGGCGAAGGTGATGACGCACAGCGCCGCCATCGCCAGCGCGGACAGCGCGCGTTCCACCGTAACCGGCACAAGGGTTTTGGGCGGGGCCGTCGCCAGCCCGGCTTCGAGGAGGTCGGAACTCATGGTGGGCCTGGATGCTTGGGAGACGCGGAGCCCCCACCCGGCTTCGCTTGCGCTCAGCCACCCTCCCCCGCTTTCGCAGGGGAGGGTTAAGGAGGGGGCAAAACGTTACTTCCGGTTGGCGATGGCCGTCTCGGCTTCCTTGACGAGGTCGGGGCCGATGGTCTTGGCCCACTTGTCGTACACGGCCTGCGTCGCCTTCTTGAACGGCGCCTTCTCGGCGTCGCTCAGCTTGACGACCTCGACGCCCTGCGCCTGGATCTCCTTCAGCAGCGAATCGTCGGCGGCGGTGATGCCCTTGCGGGCGATCGCCACCTCCTCCTTGGCGGCCTGCACGGCGGCGGCGCGCACCGCCTCCTGGTCCTCCTTCGACCAGGACGCCCAGACGTCCTTGTTGACCACGAAGATCAGCGGATCGGCGACGTAGCCCCAGAGCGTCAGGTTCTTCTGGCCCAGCGACGGCAGCTTGGCCGCGTAGAAGATGGCCAGCGGGTTCTCCTGTCCGTCCACCGCACCGGTGGACAGTGCTGGCTGCGCATCGGCCCAGCTCATCTGCGTGGGATTGGCGCCCAGCGCGGTGTAGGTCTCCAGGAAAAGCGGCGAGCCGACGACGCGGATCTTCAGGCCCTTCAGGTCGTCCGGCGTGCGGATCGGGCGCTTGGAGTTGGAGATCTCACGGTAGCCGTTCTCGCCCCAGGCCAGCGGCACCACGTCCTTGGTGGCCAGCAGCTCGAACAGCTTGGCGCCGACCGTGCCCTGGGTCAGCGCGTCGATCGCCTTCTCGTCCGGCATCAGGAACGGCATGGAGAAGAGGTTCAGTTCCTTCACCTGCGGCGACCAGTTGATGGTCGAGCCGATGGCGAGGTCGATGACGCCCTGGCGCAGGGCCGTGAATTCCTTGGTCTGGTCGCCGTTCACCAGCGAGGTGCCGGGGTACATCTTGATGTTGATGCGCCCGTTGGTCTTCTCCTTCACCAGCTCGGCCCAGCGGTCGCCCGAGACGCCCCAGGGGAACGGCTTGCCCAGCACGGTGGACAGCTTGTATTCGGCCTTGTAGTCGGCGGCCATCGCGGCGCCCGGCAACATCAGAGCGGCCAGAGCCAGGCCGGCGAACAGCGCCTTCACGGACTTCATTCGGTATCCTCCCATTCTTCTGTGCCCCGAAGGGACGGGGGATGGTAACAGGCAAGTCCGCGCCAAGCCACAGCCGGTGTGCACGAGGCCGAAGCGCGCGGCAGGGAGGGGAGCGATGCGGGGCGGA